>JAIXVO010000399.1 GCA_027482985.1 Cyanobacteriota bacterium | reverse complement strand
CTGACTACGTTCGGCTGAGCGCTCACGTCGAAGCCTGACTTCTGGCTCCTGTCTTCTTCCTCTCCCTCCCTTTCCCTTCCTCTCCCTCCCTTCCCCTCCCCAAATTAGACTATGATTAACAAGTGTTAAGTAAAACGAATTACTGTACTTGTCTTGTATCCTTTCTTCATCGCGTATTGAGTTCTGCTATGGCTAGATCTGAACTTGTGGAAGCCCTGCGATCGCGCTCGATTTTTTCTCAGAAATGGGTTGTTTGCACTGCGGCGTTTGTGTTGTCTGTATTGACGTGGTTGCATCCGGGGGGGGGATTATTTTCCTCGGCGGCCTATGCATTTAACAATCCCGAATTACTGCCGACTGAGAAAACCAGTGTCGTGGATTTGGCTCGGTTTCTCACGCCAGCTCAGGAAGCAACGCTGGCGCAAGAACTGGATGCCTTTGAGCAAGAAACGGGCTGGAAATTGCGGGTGTTGACTCAGTTCGATCGCACTCCTGGTACAGCGGTGAAAGATTACTGGGGTTTGGATGATCACAGTCTGTTACTAGTAGCTGATCCGCGTGGTGGCAACATCCTCAACTTCAGTGTGGGGGATGACCTCTATCCATTGATGCCGCGAGTATTCTGGATTGAGTTGCAGACTCGCTATGGCAATCAATTTTTTGTCCGCGAGAATGGTGAAGATCAGGCCATTATTGGGGCAGTGAACTCTGTGAAGACCTGTATCGTCCAAGGGGGTTGTCAGGTGGTTCCGGGCTTGCCGCAAGAGCAGTGGATTCTCACGCTGATTACGTCCATCGTCGGTGGCATCGTGTGTGGTTTTGCGGCGCATCCACGGAAACCAGGGCAAGTGTTTTCCTGGCAATGGGCGTTGATTTTTTCACCGCTGTGGGGCATTTTGTTCATTGCTTTCGGCATTGGCCCTGTCGTGACTCGGACTGCCGATTGGGTGCCCTTGGTGCGGAATATTAGCGGCTTCCTGATTGGGGCGCTGGTCGCTTTTCTGTCCCCAGCGTTCAATCGTTCCACCCCGTCAGAAACTTAATTTCTGCATCTAAATCCAGATTTCTACGACAACAGTCCCAGCGATCGCCTATTCTGTTGCTAATGCACCTGGCATTTGCCCAGGGGAAGCTTGTTGTTGTGGGGTCGCGAATGGATTGGCATGTTAGTGATGCCCAAAGTCTCGCCATTATTGACCGAGAAGTTGGGGAACATACTTTTTCACCTGCTGAATACGAGATTGTGCGGCGGGTGATTTACGCCACGGCAGACTTTGACTATAAGTCTTTGATTCGCTTTTCAGAACTGGCGTTGCAATCTGGGGCTGCGGCCCTGGCTGCCCGCACGACGATCGTGGTGGATGTGCCCATGATTCAGGTCGGCATTGCCCAGACGATTCAAAATACCTTTGCCAATCCGGTGTATTGCAGCATCGATGCGTTAACCCGACCCCAAAAAGAGAAGACCCGTGCGGCCTGGGGCATCGAAACTCTGGCCAGACGCTATCCCGAAGGCATTTTTGTGATTGGTCAGTCGCAAACCGCTTTAACCGCGATCGCCGAATTGATTAAAGCTGAAGAGATTCGTCCTGCTCTGGTCATTGGTACCCCGGCTGGTTTTATCGGTGCCGATGCCGCCAAAGAACAACTTGCCGACTCCCTCATCCCCCATATTCGAGTCACAGGTCGCAAAGGGAGTGCTGTAGTGGCAGCGGCGATCACCAACGGTCTCGTGGATCTCGCATGGCAAGCCTACGGACAGGAACAGCCGGGGGGGAATTGAAGTGGAGCCAGGAGCCAGAAGTCAGGAGCCAAAATCGTAGAGACGCGCCGCTTGCACCTCTCCTGCGGGGAATCAGGCGTTACCAATCATCGGCATCGCGGGTAGAGCGACGGGACGATCGCCGAGAGGATTCCCGTTCGGGTGGAATGTCTTCGTAGCGTCCGCGATCGCGCGGGGATGGGGACGACGAGGCGACTGTCCGCTGGTTGGCTCCAGTTTTGGGGATGCGTTTGTTGCGTTTGGGCTGCGATCGGGAGGCCGATTCAACTGGCGGAGGGGCGGGTGGCTCAGTTTCCAGCCGGATATTGATCCGGCGGCTGACTTCGACAAAGGCATCGCGGCGGAGATACGGGTAGTCACTCACCCATAGGTTGTGATCGGGGATGTAAATGTCGGAAGTTTTGGCGATCCGGCCGAGGTCGGCGCGATTAGAGAACACCAGGAGTTCTGCCAGATCACCGACATCGATCGCCCGGTGATTTCGTTTCAGTGGGACGCGGAGGGAGGTCAAAAAGCCAAGTTCGTCGCCGACTTCCAGATTCAAACAGCGTTCCCGGTTTTCCATCACCACAAGATCACCGCGATTATTGACGTTTTCTTGCGTCCCAACTAATTCCTCAGTAATGTAGATGTCGAGGACTTTGCCCTGCCAGAAGCCGCAATAGCCATAGCGACGACACTCAATGTTCTGCAAACTGGCAGTGAGAATCGGTCCCCAAACCCAATAAAGCCCAATGCAAAGCCCAAATACCAGCAGGATTTCATCGAAGCCCTCGCGAAAAAACAAGGCTTTCAGCAAGACGACGGCAAAGATGCCAACGACTGAGATCAAAACACGCCGCAGCAAATCACTCAACTTTCCCCAGTAATGGGCATACTGGGCACCCGTTGCCACCGCTGGGACAATTTCTTCAAAGGTTTTACGCGTTAGCGGAATTAACATAGCTCTGGAGGAAAGAAGACGGATGCAGCGATCGCCGCTCAACTCAAGCATTGATGGATCACTACCGCTATGAGCCTAACATTTGTCTGGAAATCCTGAACAAATTTGCCCCGCTTAGCACACTGCTTTGTTCTCCGAGAGAAAATCCCTCAAACGGGTGAGATCTCCGTATAGTCGGGATTTACGTCAGGGTATCGCGAAATTATACGCAGAGGGGCTGGCCCGCTTCAGCAGAAGTGTAGATCAGATTAGCCAAATTTGCGGATGGATATTTAGGAGGTTTTAAATCAGAATTAGGTTACATCTGAGGAACGCGCTCTGAAAAGCTAAACACTAGGGGGCAACTATGTTGTTTGGTTTTTTCAATTAGGAAAGCGTCCTTACAGGTAGAATGCCTGACCCTGGGGGCTTTTAAGGGTCAGGCTATTTTCTTTTAAAGGGTTTTGCGCCTGCTGCCAGCAGGGTTGTCCGACTGCCACCGCTGATGGTTCTCACCCCTCTCGCTGTGAAGGGTCGCAGCGACTGTCAATGCTCAACTCCTTACACAGCACTCAGCATGAAGTAGGCGATCGCGATCGCGGCTAACACCAAGCTCGACCGCTCCATGCGGCTATTGCGCTGCCCCAGTTGCACGACTGCATGGGCAATTAAGCCTGCGCCCACACCATTCGCGATCGAAAATGTGAGCGGGGTAATGAGCAGCATCAGAAATGCGGGAATGGCTTCAACTAAATCGTCCCAATTGATAAAGCGGACAGCACTCATCATCATCACGCCAATGATCACCAGCACGGGTGCCGTGGCAAAGGCGGGAACGGCGGCAAAGAGCGGAGCAAACAGGGTCGAGAGCAGCAGTAACAGCGCCACCGCGATCGCGACGAAGCCACTCCGCCCCCCTTCAAAAATTCCTGATGCCGATTCCAGGTAAGGAATCGCTGGCACGCTCCCGACGAAGCCGCCTACCGTTGTGCTAATCGCATTGGCACATAAGGCTGATTGCGAGTGGCGCAACTCGCCATTGGGCTTGAGTTGATCCAGTTGATGGCCTAAGACGTTCAAGGCGCTAATCGTATCAGAGAGGGCAATAAACAACAGGATAAAGACGACGGTGATGAAGTTGCCGAGTTGGGACCAGGTGAGATATTGCCAGCCCGCGATCGTCTGACGCATCAACTCCACTGGAAATTGGGGCACTGCCAGCAGGTGGTGCGGCAGGGAAGCAACCCCACAGAGCCAACCCAACAGCGCCGTTCCCAACACCCCCAACAGTAACCCCCCTTTGACTTGGCGCACGGTCAGCCACGCCGTCCCGAAAATCCCTACGAGCGCCATCAGCGTGGCCGGTTGTTTCAATGAACCTAAGGCGGTGGTGGTGGCCATGCTGGTGACGATAATGCCTGCCCCCAAATGATCCGCATCGGC
The DNA here is from genome assembly GCA_027482985.1 of Cyanobacteriota bacterium. Taxonomy (GTDB): domain Bacteria; phylum Cyanobacteriota; class Cyanobacteriia; order Leptolyngbyales; family Leptolyngbyaceae; genus JSC-12. The sequence goes on along the minus strand of JAIXVO010000399.1, from coordinate 14,711 downwards.
TTTTCCAGACAGAGCAATGTAGGCGAGAAATAACCCCAACGCGGCCACCATCGCCTTTTTCAATGAATTGGGAATCGCCTGCTCCAATTGCTGCCGCCAGGGACTGAGGGACAAAGCTGTAAAGATGACACCCTGAACAAAGGCAGCCACAAACGCTAAGCGCCAGTTCATGCCCATCCCCAGCACAATGGAGAAGGCAAACAGAGCGGCGGTACCTGTCCCCGGCCCCACTGCGATCGGGTAGTTAGCTAAAAGACCGATCACAATGCTGCCCACCGCTGCACAGAGGGCGCTGGCCACCAGCAGTTGATCAAATAAATCGCCTGGTTGTTGGAGAAAAACGGCATTCCCCAAGATGTGAGCATTGACGACCAACACGGGCGCGATCGCCATAAAGGTGGTGCCACTGGCCAGCAATTCGGTGCGGTAGTGGGTGTTGAGCGCAGCAAACTGGAAAAACTGACTGATGTGAGCCAACCCGTTGGTTGCCAGCGAGTGGTTCGCGAACCCTTTGAATTTAGGCATCGGAATAATGGGGAGCGAATGGTTGATCAAAAATTGTGGGCAGTGCCTACTGCCAAAAGTTGCACTGCATTCCGGCGGTAGGTAGTGGGTGAACTTTAACGCTGCTGGATGTTGGGTTTCATGTTGCAAGCCAACCTGCGAGAGCAGGCGATTGCGCTTTTTTGAACCCGCTATCGCTCCCCAAAACAGAACTGCGATCGCCCTTTCTTTCAACCCTGTGATCGCCCCGTTTTTGAACCCGCGATCTCACCCCAGAACAGGACGGTGATCGCAGTTCGAGTCAAGTGTGCGGTAGTATTAAAGAACTATGAAAATTCTTTTGATTTAAAAAAGGTGCGTTAATGAAATGTAACGCACCCTACAGGATTGGCGAGCCTTCTCAAAACTCTAATGTGTCCTAATGCGTCGTCACTGAATTGGCTGCTAACTCATTCGTCTTTTTTTGTAAATCGGCGGCTCTTTTATTTAATGTATCTTGCCGACCTGTGAGTTTGCTGTATTCAGCATCATAGGCATCAGAAGTGGGATCAAGATTGCTAATTGCATCGCTTAACTTTGAAGCTAGTTCCGTCATGGTGCTCATTTCATTGATCAAACTCTGAACCAGGTTAAATTTTCCAATTCTATTAGCTTCGGTTACCGAATATCTAGAGTCAAACACATAACCAGTTTGCACTATAGTGTTACCTTTCAGATACTCTGCCTTGCTGTACTGGTTGTCAATTATGCAGAGAAACAATGTTAAACCAGGTGCTAGCACTTTAGTAGCTGATTGTTTCTGTATTGATGTTGATGTCGTGAAATCTATTGTATTAAGTACACCATTAACTGCATTAAATGCAGCGGTAGAGATCAAAAGGGTTAAAATCTCCATACTTGTGGCATTTTTAATTAAATCTCCAGCAGTAGAAGTATTGACACTAACTTTGTCTTTATCTTTATCTGGAAGAGGGGCTTTTCCAAATATCGCATTGCTAATTGCTGTCATTGCTACCGATACGCTATTCACATTCCACTCTGAAACGGTAGTCAAATGTTCATATGTGCCATACGTTAGCGGGTTGGCATCGGTAATATTCGCAGTTTTATAATGTTGATCGACCATGGTTGTAATATCAGATTGAGCCGTTTTAATCATGGCATCTAATGCGACTGTTTGCTTATTGATATATTCTTGAAATGCGGCGTTCAACTGTTCTTGTTGTGCGATGTCATTTGACTTACCCATCTTTCCAAGCCTCAAGGAAGAATAGTTTACTGTAAATTATTTATCAAGAATTTCAGGGTTCTGTCTCTACAGGAAAGTATGGAGTTTAGGTTGGAAAGTATGGTCTCATCTGGCTCTGGCATTAGTCGAAATGAAAATATGTGAAATTTAAGCAGGGATTGGAGGTTGTCAGGGATGCAGGCGATCGCATATTCCCCCAACCTTTGATTCAGTGATTTAGAACCTGGAACAATTTGATCAGAGATTGGACTTCACCGCGATCGCTCTATCCCACAACGGATGACCTGGAGAGAGTAAGAGTGCGATCGCGAATCTATTTCTAAAAGGATGGCGGTAACAACGGAGTAATCAATTCGATAAGCTCAGGAATATCATTCTGAATTACATCCCATAACGTATCGAGGTTAACGCGATCGTATTGATGGGCAAGAATATCACGCATTCCAGCGATATCTCTCCAGGGAATATCAGAATACCGATTACGGAAATCGTTGGATAGTCGCTTAGTTGCTTCACCAACAACAATTACCTGATAAAGAATCGCAGATTGTTTTTCTTCGTTGGTGGCTAACTCGGATTTGGTCAGTCCAACTGCAAACTGTAGAATTCGCCTCGCTGCATTGTGAATATCTAGCAGGGCAGCGCTATCTCTGCTCATAGATCGTTTGAGCTGTGCTTAAAATCTCTTGTTGCCGAATCCAATTATCACTGGTTGTAATAGAGGCTTCAGCGGCCAGATCAACGGGACGATTCAGACGCAATTCTAGTTGATGCTTGATTTTTGCCAGGGTCAGGAGTCCTTGCCGTGCATCAGGGGCAAACGTGAGTAACAGGTCAATGTCGCTGTCTGCTCGAAAATCGTCGCGGAGAATTGAGCCAAACAATGCCATTTTGGTAATTCCCCACTGTTGGCAAAAGCTAGCAATCTCATGGCTAGATAAGCCTAAGCGGGCTTGGATGATGGGATGTTGGTCGAGGAGTAACATGTGAAAGACCAATCATACACTTTCTCTCCATTTTACTTCGTGCGATCGCGCTTCACTACCAGGAGTAGAACAGACATTTGATTGAGATTTCAATCAGTCCCAAGCTAACTTGAATTGCCTGATCAACGAGTGCCATTCGCCCATCAGTCAATCTGCCAAGATGCTTGACCAGACGCTGGTTGTCAATTGAGCGAATTTGGTTTAGCAGAGCGACCGAATCAACTGTCAACCCACCTGCTGGGGGTTGACAGTTGATTCGGTCGGGTACAGCGGCTCATTAAACTGGGAAGTGATGGCAGCAACAATGGTGATGGGGCTATGTTCGTTAGCAATGTTGTTTTGCAAAACGAGGGCAGGACGTGTTTCCTGAATTTCAGACCCCACGGGTGGGTCAAAGCTCACCAGATAAACTTCTCCCCTCTGAGGGTGAGCTAATTGGCGCTTTGCTGCGATCCTTCTTCCTCAAGCCCAAACCACTCATCTGCTAGTTGGCGATCGCGATCAGCCCGACGAATTGCGCCTTCTTTAAGCTGTTGCCGGAGTTGCTCTTGCTGAATTTGGGTCAGGTAAGCCTGAATGTCGGCATGAATAAATCGACTGCGATCGCTGACCCTTTACAGATCAGCGATCGCGCTCTGACTGGCGTTTACCTGACGAACCAGTTCATGTTTTGGGAGAAGGGTCTGGGGCGGGTTAAGGAAAGTATGGTTTAATTCTGATTATTCATTTCCCCTATGAATCGAAGGGTTGGATTTAGCATCTACCAGGCACAACTGATGGAATTTGAGCAAGGTCTGGAGGTCGTCAGTCGGGCATTTAGTCAGGCGAGTGGGAGACCACTGACGCAGGTTGAAGTGGCGTTGCTGCATGGAGCCTGGAATCATCTGACCTACGATCGCATTGCGGAGCGATCGGGCTACTCCACCAACTACCTGCAACGCGATATTGGCCCCAAATTCTGGAAGCTGTTGAGTCAAGCATTGGGTTGCCAGGTTAACAAAACCACGCTCCGCGCCACCCTGACCCACCTCGATCAACTTATCCCGCATCCTATTCGGTTGAGCGGTTCGGCTGAGGCTCACCCTCAAAGCGCTCATGTCGAAGCCCCACTCCCTATCTCCTCCGATTGGAGTGAATCACCGGATGTCACGCTATTTTATGGTGGAAGCCGGGAGTTAGAGCAACTCAGTCAGTGGGTGTTGAGCGATCGCCCGAAGTTAGTCGCCCTGCTGGGATTGGGTGGCATTGGCAAAACGGCACTGGTGACGAAACTGGCGCAGCAACTCGCCCCGGAGTTTGAGTTTGTGATCTGGCGATCGCTGCGGAATGCGCCCACGCTGACCACCTTACTCGGCGATCTGGTGCCGTTTTTGTCCAATCAGCAAGATACGGAGCCGACCTTAACCAAACTGCTCCAGTATTTGCGACAGTCTCGCTGCTTGCTGGTACTCGATAATGCCGAAACGCTGCTGGAAGCGAAACAGGCGGGGCAGTTTCGAGCCGGATTTGAGGACTATGAGGAATTGCTGCAACGGGTGGCAGAGGTGGGACATCAGAGTTGTGTGCTGTTGACTAGTCGCGAGCAACCCGGCATTGTGGCGACGTTCGCGGGGGCGGCGGGGGCAGTGCGATCGCGGCGGCTAACGGGTTCCCCTGAAGCTGGGCAGGCGATTTTGCAAAGTAAGGGTTTGCAGGGCACGCCGGAACAGCAACAGCAATTGAGCGATCGCTATGGGCATAATCCGTTAGCGCTCAAAATTGTCGCGACTTCGATTCTGATGCTGTTTGATGGCCGGATCAGCGACTTCTTGCAGGAAGACACTCTCGTGTTTCATAACATTCGTCGCCTGTTCGATCAGCAGTTCCAGCGGTTATCTGAGCTAGAGCAAAGTTTGATGTACTGGATGGCGATTAACCGGGAGTGGATGAGTCTGGCTGAATTCAAAAGTGATATTGTGCCCGCTGTGCCGACGGGAAAGCTGTTGGAAAGCTTGGAAGCCTTGAGTTTTCGCTGCTTAATTGAACAGCAAGGCACTCGCTTTACGCAACAACCCGTGGTGATGGAATATGTGACGGAACAGTTGCTCGATCGCGCCATTGCCGATTTACAACAACCCACTTTGAACTTGCTCACAACTCATGCGCTACTCAAAGCGACTGCCAAAGATTACATTCGTGAAACTCAAAAACGATTGATCATTGAACCACTGTGCGATCGCCTCCTTCATCAGTGGCAAAATCGAGCTGCGATCGTGCAGCAAATTCAATTTCATCTCAATCAACTGCGCCATGCAAATCATTCAGGCTATGGTGCAGGTAATCTGATCAATCTCCTCTGTCATTTGAATGTGGATCTCACGGGAGCTGATTTTTCGGGGTTAACCCTGCGTCAGGCTTATCTGCGCGAAACCCCCTTGCATCGCACCAATTTCGCCCATAGTACGCACATCCAATCGGTCTTTTCGGAAACCATGACCGATGTGTTTGGCATTGCCATCAGTCCCGACAATCAACTCCTGGCCATGTCTGGTGGCAAAAGTGGCATGCTGTTTATCTATGACCTGGCAACTGGGCGCTGGCTACACTCCCTCCAAGCGCACCAGAACTGGACACTCAGCGTCACCTTTGCTCCCATGGAAAATCATCTGTTGACAGGGAGCCTGGATGGCACGATCTGCGAGTGGGATGCGATCACAGGCTACCGGATTCGCACGTGGCAAACGAGCCCGGTTCGTTACATTACAGTGAGTCCTGACACTACCGCTGCCAGTGGATTACTCGCTGGTGCCTGCGAAAATAGCATTCAAATCTGGGATCTCCATACCCTGGATTGCATCCAAACTTTAACAGGACATGCGTGTACGGTCACGACGGTAGAATTTCATCCCCATCAACCCTGGTTAGTCAGTAGCAGCCAGGATTTCACGATCAAACTGTGGAACTATCGGACTGGCGAGTGCTTAGCCACCTTCCATGACCATACCCAAATGGTCATGAGCGTTCAATTCAACCCTCAGGGAACTGGTCTTGCCAGTCTCAGTGCCGATGGGACTGCCAAGCTCTGGAGTCTAGCAACCCAGGACTGTCTTCACACCTTTGCGATCGATACGGCGCTCCTGCGGCCACTCGCGTTTAGCCCCGATGGTCGCCTGTTAGCGTTATCCGGCGATGGCGCGATTCGCCTCTGGAATCTCCAGACCTATCAACTTGTGCGGAGTTTCCCCAACAGTGCGAATCCGGCGAATCTCTGCTTCAGTGCCGATGGTCAACTGTTGGTCAGCACCCCTGACTTTACGAGGGTGCATCTGTGGGAGGTGGCAACCGGACGCTGCCTGAAAATTCTGCAAAGTCAGTTACTGATGTTTGAGTCCATTGCGATCCATCCCCAGAGAACCCAGTTCGCCAGCGGCAGCGATGATGGCTCCTTACGGTTATGGCATCCGGCAACGGGTGAGTGCCTCGCAGTGCTATCCGGGCACGGCGGCAAAGTCAGCCAGCTCGCTTATCATCCCCAAAACCCGATCTTTGCCAGTTGTAGCTATGATCGGACGGTTAAACTCTGGAGCGATCAGGGCGACTGTCTGCGATCGCTGAGTGGTCATGACATCATCGTCGGGGCTGTGGTGTTTCATCCAGAGGATGCGATCTTGATCGCGAGTGTCTTAGGGACGACGATTCAATTCTGGGATACCGAAACGGGTCACTTGATCGATACGATGGCGGTCTCTGCAAGTGCAGTGATTATCTTCATCCTGGTGCTGCATCCTCAAGGGCATCTGTTTGCAACGGGGAGCGAAGATGGAGTCGTGCGGCTATGGGACTATCGATCGCGACAGTTGGTGCGTCAGTGGTCAGGGCATCAGGCGCGGGTGTGGGCACTGGCGTTTCATCCCCAAGGGCATTGGCTGGCCAGCGGCGGCCATGATGATCTGGTCAAGGTTTGGGAGATTGAGTCGGGAGACTGTGTGATGACACTCCAAGGCTCCAGTAATATCCTGGCGGTGCAGTTTAGCCCAGATGGTCGGTTGCTGGCGTTTAGTTGCGATCGCGCGATCGAAGTCTGGAACTTAACCCCGCTACAGCGTCTCCACACCTTCACTGATCACACCGGGAATGTGTCCAGCCTTGCCTTTCTGTCGGCTGATCTGTTGGTCAGTGCCAGCTATGACGAAACCATTCGCTACTGGCATTTGGCATCAGGCGAATGCGTCAAAATTCTGCGTCCCGATCGCCTCTATGAAGGCATGGACATCACGGGCGCGCAAGGACTCAGCGCCGGACAACAAGCGATGCTAGAACGATTGGGCGCGACAGTGCAAACTGGAACCGTTCCCACCGCTGCCGCAATTGCTGCCAGTTCGATGGAAGTAATGGGTTAACTCCAGGTGGCGATCGCAAATACAACTGCCATCACGCCACTCAAACTAGCGAGCAGTCCAGCGGGCATGAATTTTTGTGTTTTGCGGAAGCGCAGGGCAAACACAATCAGCAGGGCGATCGCGAAGCCGGTGGCTAAACCCATTCCCAGCGTGTAACGCTGGAAGGTCAGCCCCCAGGCGATCAGCAGGGCGGTGCCACTAATCAAGCCCGAAATCAAAGACGCTTTGCTCTGCACTTTGACATAGCCCAACACGCCGCCTGCAATCACTAACAGGGCATACAGTAACAGCAACCAGGGGGCGATCGCGATGATCAAAAAATTCATAAGGGTCGGCTCAGTAGACAGTGCAGCCATTGCCAGTGAGTGACTCCCGTGGGCTGGCAACGAACGTGTTCTCAACATATCACTGAGGCGATGCCACCCGACTGGCTACCGCCGCGATCGCGTCCACCATTTCTTCATCCCGGCTGTCACATTCTTCATCTTGGCAACCAGAGCTGTTCTGTAGAATGAAGTTTCGGTTACAACAGTAAAAATGTGTGGGTGCTTGAATTCGCGATCGCGCACGTTGGGTAGTGAGGCCAGTCAGATTCATGAGAACTGTATTGTTCCTGCTTGGGGAACTGGATGACGACGATATTGATTGGATGATTGCCCAGGGCGATCGCCAAACGGTTCCCGCAGGCACCGTCCTGATTCATGAAGGCCAACCGATCAGCCACCTCTTCATCCTGCTGGAAGGAGCCTTAAGCGTCACCATTGCCGCTGCCGGGGGACAAGAAATTGCCAATTTGCTGAGTGGCGATATCGTGGGCGAGATGTCTTTCGTCGATACGCGCCCCCCCTCCGCTACCGTCATCGCCAAGCAAGAATCCCTCGTTCTCTGCCTACCACGGGAAGAACTGGCTCATAAACTCAATATCGAAGCGGGCTTTGCCGCTCGGTTCTACCGAGCGCTGGCGATTTCCCTCTCGACCCGCCTCCGCGTCACTGTGAGCCGCTTGAAGAACCTCAACCTGCCCCCCGGCAATGAGAATGAACTGTCTCTGAATGATTTGGGGCAAGAGGCGAGAGCCAGTGTCGCGTTAGCCAATACGCGCCTGGATTGGTTGCTGCGACGGCTCAAAGATGCAGCCGAAACCTCCTAATCTGCTTGCCCCTTGGCCGGACCTGGCGCGGTGGGAACTTTTGCGGCTGGATCACAGTCTAATGCCCATCTACTTCCAACTCACCTGTGAGGGTCAGCCCATGAAACCCCAATCTCACCAGCCCTTGTCGATTGTCCTGGCAACCTTGAGCTTATGCACCACCGCGATCGCCCCCTTCAGTCTGATACCGCCAGCGATCGCGTCCACGCAAGTCGCGCAACTCTTTCCCGGTGCCCCCAGTTACACCAACCCCACGATTCCAGCGGGTGCCCGGATTCCCGCGCGGTATGAAGCCGCCGCCAAAATTGTCGTTGCGCCGAATGAAACCGTCCCCCTGACCTTAACCATTCCGCGAACGGTGCGTCTCTCCAACGGAACTGTCCTGATTCCAGCAGGCAGTCGCGTCTCTGGGCAGATTAAACCCGTCGGCGAAGGCTCTCAATTTGTGGCCGAAACCCTAATCCTGCCCAATGGCAGCCGTCAGCCGATCAGTGCACGATCGGAAGTGATCACCACGCGGCAGGAAGTGCAACCGGGTGTGAATGGCGATGCGCTGATTAAAGGCTCGGCGATCGGGGCTGGTGCTGCCACAATTCTGTCGGGCATTCTGGGCAATCGCCGCATTACCCTGGGCCGCATTTTGCTCGGAGCGGGAGCCGGTGCCGCTGGTGGTCTTGTGTTTGGTAAGAAAAAGACGGAAGTGATTGTGATCGACTCCAATGCTGACCTGATCCTCACCCTGGATGCGCCGCTCACCGTCGGGCGCGGATTTTAAGGGACAGCAGGGCGATCGCGGGTCGTGCTAAAGATCCAGAATTCAGGTGCGATCGCGACAGATGGGTAGGGGTGAATGATCATTTGCCCCTGCTCCGTCCTACCAAATGCCCCGTTTACCACTGGGGCGGACGGTCAGCCAATTCGTGCGAGCCATCGCCAGTTGTTCTTCCGTCATCCGAGCCCCCGCCAGATTCGCGCCACAGAGATTTGCCCCGCGCAGATTCGCATTCAGCAGGTAAGCCCCACTCAAATTTGCGCCCCGCAGATCGGCACTTTCCAGATCGGCATAACCCAGATAAGCATTTCTCAAATCCGCATCTTTCAAGATCGCATTGGTCAAGTTCGTGCGACCAAAATCGGCCTTACTGAGATTAGCGCCTTGCAAATTGATTTTGCCCATGTTGGACTGGTGAAAACTCGCACCGGGCAAATTAGCTTTGGGCAGACTCAGCGATCGCAAATCATGGCTGGTAAAGTCGCGTTTGCCCTTCGTGTAGTAGGTCTGTAAACCCTCAGCATCCAAGCGAGTCGGGGCTTTCTTCTTTTCCTCCCCGCTGCTGTCTTTCGGCTTACCAGCTGAACTGCGACCCCGCGAGGCAATGCCGCCACCACTGAGCCGTCCCGAATCCGCCCCAATCCGCGATCGCCCCAACCCTGCGGATAATCCTGTCCCGTCTGGGCGCGCTTGGCGGGTGCGAATTTGCATCGCTAACCGGGCATGAGGTGAAGAGGCTGCTCCCCCCGTATCAGGACCATAACTCCCCCCACTACTGCCATCACTATTTTTGCGGGGAGGACTGCCGGGATTGCGGGCACCCACATTATTCATCCCATCCGCCAAGGCTTCTTCGTGATCCACCAAGTCCAGCGCATGATAAACCTCTTTTGCCGTTTTGTAACGCTGCTTGACGGAAATTTCCAGCATCTTCGTGAGGACTTTAATGAACTGCGGGCTGGCACTCACGTACTTCTCCCACAGCAATTCCCCCGTCATCTGGTCGTAGTTCAGTTCCTTGGGCGATTTACCAGTGAGTAGATAAATACAACTCACACCCAGGGCATAAATATCGCTGGCGGGTACCGGACGCATATTCATCTGTTCCGGTGGGGCGAACCCGGGTGTACCGATCGCATAGGACGTGAGCGCGGTTTGATCGGAAGCGGTGGTCGTTTGTTGCGCGTTCTGGTACTTGACCGCGCCAAAATCGATTAACACGAGTTTTTGATCCTGGTTGCGGCGAATCATGTTGGCGGGCTTGATGTCCCGATGAATCACCCGATTGCCATGCACATATTCCAGCAATGGCAGGATTTCACTGAGGAATCGCTTCACTTGCAACTCACTCATGGGGCCATCCCGCTTGATTTCCTGTTGCAGGGTCGAGCCGCTGACGTATTCCTGCACTAAGTAAAAGGTTTCGCTATCCTCAAAATAATCGAGCAAGGAAGGAATTTGTGGGTGGGTGCCAATGCGTCCCAGGGTTTCGGCTTCCCGCCGGAATAGTTCTCGTGCCATGTCCATAACATGGGGGGCATTGGCATTGGGTCGGAGTTGCTTAATCACACAACTGGGTTGACCCGGTAGGCTAACATTCGCGGCCAGAAACGTTGCTCCAAAGCCACCCTGTCCGAGAGCTTGGATGATCCGGTAGCGATCGCGCAACAGCAGCTTCGAACCACACGCCTGACACAATTCGGTATGGGTCAGGTTCTGCGGATTGGGACAAGCGGGGTTCAAGCAGTAGCTCATTCAGACTTCACTCGCACGTTGATCGATTGCTGGGAACATCGGGCGCTCTTACTTCTCTATTATCCAAACAGAATTGCCAGGTTAGGGTATTAATCTTCTGAGAAATTGTTTGAAGAATGGCTAAAGCTACAACTGGATCAGGGCGAAGGCTTCGTAAAAGCCATCCGTTCACTGATCACAGCTAATCGTCAAGATACACCTCTTAAGGTTAAATTGCCCCAAACGAGACACGGCGTAACAGTCGTGGTCTTAATCCTAACGAAATGCGGCGGGTTAGAGAAGAGGGGTGGCGCTTCTTTCCGGTAACTCGCAGGGATAGAATAGGTGGGCTGACGTAGTTAGGCTCAAGGCACTCATGCGTATTTCTCTGAACTGGTTGCGAGAACTGGTTGATATTACTCTGTCTGCGGCAGAATTAGCCGACCTGCTGACAATGGCAGGCTTTGAAGTGGAAGACATTGAAGACCGCCACACCTGGGCTGATGGGGTAGTGGTGGGTCAAGTGTTGACTCGCGAACAACATCCCAATGCGGATAAGTTGAGTGTTTGCCAGGTAGAAATTGGCGCGGCAGAACCGTCTACCATCGTGTGTGGCGCGGCGAATGTACAAGCGGGACTCTGGGTGCCCGTCGCGACGTTGGGCAGCTTTCTACCCAAAGTGGGTGAGGCGGGGCTGAAAATTAAACCCGCCAAATTGCGGGGAGTCGCCTCGGCTGGCATGATCTGTTCCCTGGCAGAACTGGGATTGGCGAAAGAGTCCGCTGGCATTCACAGCTTTGAACCGACTGAGACGTTGCAGCCCGGGATGGATGTGCGCCCGCTGCTTGGGTTAGATGATGTCATCCTGGATTTGACCTCCACCGCCAACCGCGCCGATGCCTTGAGCCTGGTGGGGATTGCGCGGGAAATTGCGGCGCTTACGGGTGCGCCGTTGCGGCTCCCCCAACCACCCGACTTAACCGTGGCCGAAAACTCAGAGGTTTTGACCTTAAAGATCTCCGAAATTCAGGCTTGCCCCACGTACATTGGCACCGTGATTGAGCAGGTGACGATCGCCCCGTCTCCCAATTGGCTCCAACAACGGCTCCAGGCTTCGGGCATTCGTCCGATTAATAATGTGGTGGATATCACGAACTACATTTTGCTGGAATGGGGCCAACCGCTTCATGCGTTCGATCGCGATCGCCTCCAAGCCGTCGGCGGCGGTGACACGTTACAACTGGGGGTGCGCTTTGCGGCTTCTGGCGAAACGTTTCAAACCCTGGATGGTCAAACCCGTACGTTGAGCGAACAAGCGTTGCTGATCACCGCCAACCAGCAACCCGTCGCCCTAGCGGGAGTGATGGGGGGCGAAGCGACCGAAGTCCATGCCGACACGCAAAACCTGATGCTGGAAGCAGCGCTGTTTGACTCAGCGGCCATTCGGCGGTCAGCGCGATCGCAGGGCTTACGGACAGAAGCCTCAGCACGGTATGAACGGGGCATTAACGAAGCAGAACTGGCCTTAGCCTGTCGGCGGGCATTGGGACTGATTACCGAACTAGCGGGTGGGACGCTGGTTGCCCAAGCGATCGCGGATGCTAGAGGTGGGGCCATCATGACGCGATCGGTGGAACTGAGACTCGATCGCGTCAACCAAATTCTGGGTCCCGTGACAGTGGGAGATGATGTCGGCGACTTACAACCTGCCGAAATTGAGCGGATTCTGCAAGCTCTGGGCTGCACCGTGGCGAGTCAGGGAGAAGGCGTGTGGCATGTCACTGTGCCCCCTTATCGGTATCGCGACTTAGAACGGGAAATTGACTTAATCGAAGAAATTGCCCGACTCTATGGCTACAACAATTTCTGCGAAACCCTCCCCGACAAGACCGAACCCGGTTATCTCTCGGTGGAGCAAGCCTTAACCCGGAAACTGCGAGAAGTCTTTCGGGCAGCGGGACTCACGGAAGTGGCGCACTATTCCCTGACGAAACCGGGTCAAGCGCGGCAAATTGTCCTCCGCAACCCCATGTTCCCCGACTATTCTGCCCTCCGGACGGATTTGCTGACGGGGCTGATCGATGCGTTTCAATACAATCTGGAACAGGGGAATGGGGCGCTCTGTGGGTTTGAGATTGGGCGGATTTTTTGGTCTGAAGAAGATGGGTTGAGTGAAGCTGAGGCGATCGCGGGGATCTTTGGCGGCGATCCGTCTCAAGGGAAATGGGCGCAGAGTGGTCGTGAGCAACCCTTTACCTGGTATGAAGCGAAGGGCATTTTGGAAAGTGTCTTTCAACGCTTGAACCTGAGTGTGGAGTATCAGCCCGATCGCTTTGATGACCGTCTCCATCCGGGTCGCACTGCCTCTCTATGGGTCAAAGGGATGCGTTTGGGGACATTTGGGCAACTCCATCCCCAATTGCGCCTGGAACGGAACTTGTCAGATGAGGTATATGCCTTCCAACTGGATATGGATGTGTTGCTGGGGAATCTGGATCAGGATGCGGTCTTGGTGCCCACCTACACGGCTTACTCGGCCTATCCTGCCTCCGATCGCGACATTGCCTTCTTCATCCCCACTCAGTTCTCGGTGGCCGAAATTGATCGCGCCATTCGCAAAGTCGGCGGCACCCTGCTGGAATCAGTCGAGCTGTTTGATGAATATCGCGGCCAAAATGTCCCCGCTGGACAACGGAGTTTGGCGTTTCGGTTGGTCTATCGCGCGGGCGATCGCACCCTCACTGATGAGGACATCGAACCCGTTCAGCAAAAAGTCCGCGATACCCTCGTGGAGAAGTTTCGCGTTAGTTTGAGAAGCTAGCAGGAAGGGCAGGAGGCAGAGGGCAGAGGGCAGAAGGATGAATTGGTTTCTGCGGAAAATCGAACCCGATGTCGGGGCAGGTTTTGCCGCAGGACTATTTACAGCCCATGACTCTGATGCTAAACCTGCCCTTATAGGTGTTTGATGGGTGAGAAATCGTAACTTCATTGCTGGGGTCAGCCGCTATGAATCAACCGACAACGCTGCCAACTGTGATGACGATGGATGAGTATCTGGCCTACGACGACGGCACCGATACTCGGTATGAATTGGTGAATGGAGAGTTGGTAGAAATGCCACCAGAAAGTCCAGCAAACTGCAATCTTGCTCGGTTTTTGTGGGTCGAATTATTAAAGTTTTTTCCAGTGACCATGATTTCCTATAAAGATCTGGAGATTGAAGTCACAGGCGGACGCGCAACCTGTCGGTTGCCAGATTTGGTCGTTCATACGGAAGCTTCTAGAGACTCGTTAACAGGCAGTCGGCGGAACACCTTGACGCGGGATTTGCCACCACCAGCGCTGGTGATTGAAATTGTGAGTCCGGGCACCCCGCATCGGAATCGGGACTATCGCTATAAACGGACGGAGTATGCGGCTCGGGCGATCGCGGAATACTGGATTGTTGATCCGGAGACTCGCCAGATTACCGTCTGTGAATGGGTCGAAGGTCAGTATGAGGATATCGTTTTTGCGGGTGATACGGTATTGCGATCGCCCCTGATCTCTCAGTGGTCACTCACCCCCAACCAGATCTTTAACCTGCAAACTGCGACCCCTTAGCGATTTGATCCGGCAGCGCAGCGCTTTCACCAAAGCTCATTTTCCCAGTCGTGGGTGAACAAAGTTCAGGGCGGGGTTCATTTACAATGAAAGTTTGGTAAACCTTCAGGATGTGAGCACCGTGGGATTCAAGATTGGCTTGTTGGGATTGGGCACCGTTGGTACCGGAACGGCAAAGATTCTGTTAGATCCAGCCCAACGACATCCCCTGGTAAAAGAATTGGAACTGTATCGGGTGGGGGTGAAGTCGCTTGATAAAGCGCGGGATGTAGCCTTGCCAACCGAGATTTTGACCACCGATTTAGAGTCCATTACCACTGATCCGGAAGTGGAT
>JAIXVO010000050.1 GCA_027482985.1 Cyanobacteriota bacterium | reverse complement strand
GTTGGTTGCTTTCGGATGAAGGCTCGACTTATATGCGTTTAACCTTAAAGATTGATGAGGATAGTTTATTTGATCCTGACGGAAGCCGATACAGAATCCTTCTTAATGCGCTCTCTTCATTTGAGATAGAGGACAGAGATGGAGAACTAGCGATCACAGTTGAGGGTGAAGATTATGGCTCAGCATTATATAAGCTGGTTCAAGGATTAATTAAAATTTCTGATCTTAATTATCTTTCTCGAGAAAGAGTCACATCGACATTTATCGAGGATTTCCAGGAATTAATCTCAGGGATCGTTCCTGAGGAAAGATATCGATTTAACTGGCATGATAAAAAGTTAGATCCTAAAAAGATATATCCCGTCGACTGTAAAATCAATGGAATGAAGAAGCCGTTGTTTATTTATGCTCTTCAAAACGATCAAAAAGTTCGTACCGCGACAATAGGAATATATAAATTTAGGGAATGGAAGGTGCCCTTTCAACCTATAGGTATATTTGAAGATCAGGGGGAGATTAGCAAGAGATCTCTTGAAATGTTCATGGATGTTTGCGAGATTTTATATCCAAACATCAATTCTAGCAAACAGAGAGTATCTAACTATCTAAGAGAAAATGTTTCAGCATAAGATCGGAAATATTGTTGTTGACCATAAATAAAGACTTGGGGCTGTTCGAAAGTTTCACTATCCTCCATTTTCCTTGACTCAATGCTTTGAGTGATCTGCTGACTCATTTTCATGGTTAGTAATTAATGTGTTGCTACCTGGCCCCGTCAACACCTGCTGGGGTATGCCAATGGCAATGCCAGCCTGGTCAAAGGCAAGGCGCAGGCGGCGACGAAATTCGCGGGCCACCAAAAACTGCTTGAGGGGCCGGGTCCGAATCCAGATCAAAATGGTGAGCCCAGCGTGGGTCATGGCCTCTACCCCCAGCATCTCCACGGGGTTGAGAATGGCATAGCGCCACTCGGGATCCGTGGCCATGGTGTTGGCCGTCTCGTGGACCACCCGCAGCGCCTGGTCCACGTCGGTGCCGTAGGCGACGTCGATTTTGAGGTTGGCCCGCGACCAGGTGCGGCTGAGGTTATCGACCTGGGCAATCAGGCTATTGGGTAGGGTGACCAAGCGACCATCTTCGCCCCGAATTTGGGTAATGCGCAGGTTGAGGTTTTCGACAATGCCGGTGGTGGTACCCGTGGAGACCAGGTCGCCAATGGCGTACTGATCTTCGAACAAAATGAGAAATCCGTTGACCAGATCTTTGACCAGGTTTTGGGCCGCAAAGGAAATCGCCAGGGCGGCCACGGCTCCAAAGGCCAGCAGGGATGCGGGGGCAATTTTGAGGGTTTGCAGCACCAGCAGAGTCGCCACGGAGTAAACAATGGCTGTCTTCAGGCCCTTCAGCACACCGGTAATGGTCGAAATGCGCATTGATTTTTGCTGCATATCATCCAGATCGCCCAGTTCATTTTTGCCCCAGGCCTGGGCGATTTGCTCAATACCAATATTGGCGAGGCGGTTGAGTAACCCCGTGACAAACCACGCCACCAGCAACAGCACCGGAATGGAAAATAGCTTGAACGCATAGCCCCGAGTTTGGGGGAAAAGATAGAGCACGCTGGCGGTACCGGTGACCCACACGAAGGCAATACCCCAAAACATCAGCCAGCGCAAAAAGGCGACGATCTGGAGCCGTTGAGCCAGGGTCACTTGGTAGCTAAAGAGCTGCTGGAGCTGCTGCCCGAAGGACTCTGCCTCGGCATCTGCGGGGGGAAGGAGCATGGTCTCCTGGGCGGCTTGCCGTTTCTCTAGGGCGCTTTTGCGCCAGCCCAGCACCTGCCAGCACCCGGTCAGCGCCAGCGTCAGCAAAACGCTGGCCAACAGGATCCAAAGCGTTCTGCGAATTTGCTGCTGACGAGCCTCGGGCAGTCGACTTTGGATGGCCCGCTGGAGGGCGTCGCGCAGGATATCCTGCCAGCGATCGGCCAAGACCGTGGCGGAGAGCCCATGGTACTGGGCATCGGTGCCGGTAACCGTGAGCAGCACCCTAGATTCCTCCAGCCCGGCCCCGGCGGCCACCAGCACCGGCTGACCGCCAATGATTTCGATCGCCACGTCTAGGGAAGAGCTGTCGACCAGCTCATCGGCGATAATCAGCTCGAGGGCGTGGTCGACCACCTGGATGAGGTTGGCTTCAACCTGCCGAGCGCGCACCTCCACGGGCACCTCTGCCCGAGACTCGTTGCGGTTAAACACCGCCGGAGAGGCTATGTCAAACAGAGCCATACCGTCGAGGGTGACCGAGGTGATCTCGAGGAGACCAATGCGCTGCACCCCCGCCGGAGGCAAGGTGCTGCTGCCACCGGCAAAGGGGTTCGAAAACTGGGCGGGGGCCGGGGGAGCCGCCCAGCCCCCACCGAGGGTCAGCAGCAGCCCCAGCAGCAGCCCCAGCAGCAGCTTTGGCAGACGATGTCTCTGGGTTAACCGGGAGGATGGCATAGGCATGGGTAGGGGTACAGTGCACCGAACTTGATTTACCATCTGGATGGTGTCAGAGGCTATATCCTTCGAGAGTTCATCATAGGCGGTTAGGTTTTAAGGCGGCAGGAGCTAGGAGCTAGGAGAGCACCTAGGACAATTCTGGCGACGAAAATCCCTCAAAAGTTTGATTCCTCCTAAGGGCGCAGGCCCTGCGCCCCTACCTGGAGATATCTTCTTTCCCGAGAATCTCCTGAATTCTGGCTCCTGAATTCTGCCTCCTGGCTCCTGAATTCTGCCTCCTGCCCCAGGTTCAACATTCCCCCTGAAGCCCAGATCCCACGACGACCATTAACCTCTGAGATGAACGCTGTGAAACGTGCGCTAATTACTGGAATATCTGGCCAGGATGGCTCTTACCTGGCAGAGTTGTTGTTGGCTAAGGGTTACGAGGTGCACGGGCTGGTGCGCCGGGCTTCGTTGGAAGACGCCTCCCGACAGCTTGCTAAACTGGATGCGCTCAAGGACCAGATTACGTTTCACGCGGCGGCACTGGAGAACGAGCTATCGCTCTATAAGCTAATCGCCAAGGTACAGCCCGACGAGTGTTACCACATGGCGGCCTCCAGCTTCGTCAGCTATTCCTTTGAAGAAGAGTCTTCGATCTTGACCACCAACTTTAGCGGCACCCACTTTTTGCTGGCCTCGCTCAAGGAAGCGGTGCCCCACTGCCGCTTTTTCTTTGCCGGGTCGAGCGAGATGTTTGGCACCGTTGAGGTGGCCCCCCAAACCGAGGCCACCCCCTTTAACCCCCGCTCGATCTACGGCATTTCTAAACTGGCCAGCCACCACCTGGTGCGCAACTACCGCACCCAGTACGGCCTGTTTGCCTGCACCGGCATTTTGTACAACCACGAGTCGCCCCGCCGCGACTTTAAGTTTGTGACCCGCAAAATTACGGCCCAGGCGGCCCGGATCAAAATGGGCCTGGCCGACAGGCTCTACCTGGGCAACCTGGCCGCCCTGCGCGACTGGGGCTATGCCCCCGACTACGTGGAGGCGATCTGGCAAATTTTGCAGCACGACGTCCCCGACGACTACGTGATCGCTTCGGGCAAGAACCACGCGGTGGCAGAGTTTGTAGACTGCGCCTTTAGCCACCTGGGGCTAGACTACCGGCAGTACGTTGAGGTTGACCCGCGTTTTTACCGCGAAGCCGAGGCGGTGCCGCTGCGGGGCGATGCGTCAAAGATTCACCGGACCCTGGGGTGGCAGGCCACAAAGCCCTTTGAGGCGATCGTGGCGGAGATGGTTGACTACGACCTGGCCCTACTGAGCTAACTGGCTGAGCTAGAAAAACCAGCCGTAGCTGTGGAGCCCCTTGCCCAAAATATTCACCCCCAGGTAGCACACCCACACCACTACAAACCCGGTGGCCGCCAGCAGGGCCGGGCGGCGACCCTGCCAGCCCTTGGTAATGCGGGCGTGGAGGTAGGCGGCAAACACCAGCCAGGTAATCAGCGCCCAGGTTTCTTTGGGATCCCAGCTCCAGTAGGAGCCCCAGGCCTCGTTGGC
>JAIXVO010000196.1 GCA_027482985.1 Cyanobacteriota bacterium | reverse complement strand
GTTTCATAATGTTCTCCTTTTAAAGGGGGTAAGCCTTGATGGCTCTGTGGTCTATGGTTCCTATGGTGCGCCCCCCGGCTGAGAAACCCCTGAAATGTAGCTTAGAATACGGTTAGTATTGGCTGAGAAAGAAATTAACCTGTGCAGTCCCCTACCCCGCCGTGGTGCCTAGCTGAACCATAGCAGCCCGGTGTAGAACATTGCACCGCCCAAAAACGACCAGAAGCAGCTCTTTTTGGCGTCGGGCAGCTCGCGCTTGAGAATGTTCAAAATGGTGCTGCCCGCCAAAAACGACCAGACTAGAGCGATCGCCACGTCACTGAGGTGGATCACCGCCCCGGTAATGGCCCCGGCCAAAATAGCGGCGGTCAACAACCAGCGACCCTGGCGATCGTAGAGGGTTCTGTGGCGCTCTCGCAGGCCGCGATCGATGATGAAAAAATGCAGCGCGATCGCCACAAAGAACAGCAGGTACTGCCCCAGGTTGTGATCGCTTAAGCCCAACAGCATGTAGCCAAAAATGGCGTTCAGCATGGCGTAGGCGATGATGTGAATCCAAAAGACGATCCGACCGGCTCGGTCAATGTCTTGGTCGGTGCGGTTGAAGCGGCCTGTGGTCAGGACTAGGCGATCGACCCCATAAAAGGCCGTTAGCCCCAGCAGCGCAATCAAATAGATCGGATTGTCTAGGGGCTGTAACCAAAATAGTGGGGCCTGGTTAAACTGCGCCTGGGCCCGGCTCAACGCTGGAAAAACACTCAAAAATACAAACCCAATCGATACGCCCCCCGCAAAGGAAAAGCACCGCCGCTCTGGAAGTACCGCCCCGATATTGACCTGGGATAAAACGGCATGCACTAGCGCCAGGGCGATCGCCAAGCAGATTCCTACGATTTGCATTGCGGGTGGGGGCAAATGCCCCATTAAATAGGCAAATCTCACTCTAGCGGGTGATGACCTCAGCTAGATGAGGCCAGCCTTAGAAAAATCCAGCCGGTATGTAAACAATTCCTAGTTGATTCCCGGATTTTATTTTCTTCTAAAAAGCAGAATGCAGACTATAGGAATACGTTGGCCACTCTCCTTGAACTCAGGCAGGGCTCATCAATCACTTAGTTAAAACTCATCTAGAAGCCGGAGAATATTGGTTGACTTATATCTATAGTCCAATGGAATCGTTAGGTATAACACCATGAAAAAAATCTCGCAATGGTTAAGGGTTGGAGCCCTGACCCTAGGTATTTTGGGTACAGTTTCCGTGTCTACCGTTGAGGCCGCTCGCCTGAGCGATGGCCGGGTCGTCTTTGATCGGCCCCCCACCCTGGTCGAAGCCACGACCCTGGATCAAGAGGCTGGTTTTAGAAGTCAGTATCACTTCGTAGTTGAAGTGCCCGCCGATGCGGGTGAGCCATTGGAGGCGATCGCGATCGCCCCCCGCGACGACGCCCAGCAGATCCACTTCAAGCTAGACGCCAGTACGGCCCAGCAGGGAGCCGCCTATGGCCGTGGCCCATCGGTCTCCCTGGCTAGCGTAGGTGGTATGCCCGAAGACCCTAACGCTATTTTGGTGGTCTTTGATCAGCCGGTTCAGCCCGGTGAAACGGTGACCGTGACCCTTCAAACCTCCTATAACCCTTCCGGTGGCGTGTATTTATTTGGCGTGACCGGATACCCCGCTGGCGACAATGGCGTTGGCCAGTTTTTGGGCTATGGTCGCATCAATATCTATGACAGCGTCCAATAAAGATGCGGGGGGCATTCCGGCCCACGGCAATCAGCGATCGCGCTGGGCCGCCGGGTGTCGCTTTGACTTTCCTAACCCGGAGTATCGCTAGCCCCCCGGCTCATTCGATCCGGATTTTGCCCTCTGCCCTAGGCGACCTGGGCGCGATCGCGCTGGAGCTCTTGAATGCGCTCTAAACTGCCTACCGGAATAGCGCTAATCAGCTGCTGCGTGTAGGGTTGTTGGGGGTGACGGTAGACCTGCTCGGCGGGGCCGATCTCTTCGACCCGGCCCTGGTTCATGACCATGATGCGATCGCTCATAAACTTGACCACCGCCAGGTCGTGGGAAATGAAGATATAGGTGAGGTCGAACTCGGCCTGGAGCTCTTTCAGCAGGTTTAGCACCTGGGCCTGCACCGACACATCTAGCGCCGATACCGACTCGTCGCAGATAATGAACTTAGGATTGAGGGCCAGGGCTCGGGCAATGCAAACCCGCTGGCGTTGCCCACCCGAAAACTCGTGGGGGTAGCGGTTGATGCAGGCGGTGGGTAGCCCGACGCGATCGAGTAGGTAGGCCACCCGTTCCTGCTGGTTACGCTTACTTTTAATCACCCCATGGATATGGAGCGGTTCGGCAATGGCGGCCCCGATGCTCATGCGCGGGTCGAGGGAGCTGTAGGGGTCTTGAAAGACGATCTGCATATCTCGCCGCAGCTGCCGCAGTTGCACACCACTCAGCCCCAGCACGTCGCGGCCCTCAAACCAGATTTTGCCGCCCAGGGTGGGCACCAGCCGCAGCAGGGCTCGCCCTAGGGTAGCTTTGCCGCAGCCCGACTCGCCCACCAGGCCAAAGGTTTCACCCTTTTGAATGTGAAACGACACGTCTTGCACCGCCATGATGTGGCGGCGGGCTTGGCCAAACACCCCTCGCACGGGGTAGCCCACTTGCAGGTTTTCGACCGCCAGCAAAGGGCCGTTGGCCGCCAGGGTCTCGGCTCGGGCCTGCAGCTCGGCTGGGGTGACCGGAGCAAACCGAGCTTTGTCGGCTTCGTCGAGCACCCGCTCGCGAATGACGGGGCCTCTGTTAGTTAGGGGTTGGCCGTTAAGGGGCTGGCCATCAATCGACTGGTCATCAATCGGTTGGTGATCAAAGGCCGCCCCAGGGACGGCGGCTCCCTTAATCTCAGGATTGATTTCAGTGGCCATAAAGTCGGCCACCGTGGGCAACAGCCGCAGCCGCTGGTTGGGCTGGGGGCGACAGGCCAGCAGCCCTTTGGTGTAAGGGTGCTGCGGCTGGGCAAAGATATCCCACACAGGCCCTGCCTCGACGATTTTGCCCTGGTACATCACCGCCACCTGGTCGGCAATTTCGGCGATGATGCCCAGGTCGTGGGTAATAAAAATCAGCGACATGCCCCGGCGATCGCGCAGTTCGCGCAGCAGGTCGAGAATGGTGGCCTGTACCGTCACGTCTAGGGCCGTGGTGGGTTCGTCGGCAATCAGCAGGGCGGGATTGCAGGAAATTGCCATGGCAATCATCACCCGCTGAATTTGCCCACCGGACAGCTCGTGGGGGTAGCGATCGAGTATGGCCTGCTGACGGCGATCGACCTCTGCTTTGAGCGATTCATCATCGAGTCGGGGCTTTTCAGCGTTGACGGTGGCGCGCAGGGCGGCATCGGTCGGGAGCAGCTTGACCTCTTGCAGGCGGGCGATCGCTTGCTGACGAGCCGCTTGTTTAGAAATATCCTGGTGCTGCCGAATGGCCTCTACCATCTGAAACCCCACGGTGTAGACCGGGTTCAGAGAGCTCATTGGCTCTTGAAAAATCATCGAGACCTGGCCACCCCGGTAGTCTTGCAGCTGGGTTTCGCTGAGGGTGGCCAGGTCAACCGCTTCCCCCGTTCCTCCGTTGAACCAAATTTCGCCATTCACCACCTTGCCTGGCGGGTTCGGCACCAGCCCCATCACCGCCAGCGAGGTCACCGACTTGCCCGACCCCGATTCCCCCACAATGCCTAGGGTCTGGCCACGCTGCACCTGAAATGTAATATCGTCAACGGCCTGAATGAGCTGGTTGTCGACCTCAAAGTGAACGGTGAGGTGCTTGACATCGAGAATAGTGTCACTCATGGGGTTGCTAGTAGGCTGACGACCAGGGCAGGGCAGATCCAGGGCAGATCTCTGGGCCGCCCAATCCAGCCTTGGCCTGGAGCAAGTCTCCAATGCCACACTGAATTGGGGGGGAGAGAGCGTTGATTAATCTCGTCAATGGATCATAGTAGATGAATCATAACAGTGCCCCCACTGTCGATTGCGATCGCCGTTAACTTACCCATGCTGACTCTAATAATTTCTATTTTGGTCATAATCACTGGCTCTGCCCTGTGCTCCTGTAGTGAGGCCGCGCTGCTCTCGGTGCCAGTGCTCAAGGCCCAACAGCTAGCCGAGTCTAAAAAGCCGGCTGCCATTACGCTGTTGGCCATTCGCCAGAAGGTTAACCGGCCCATTGCCACCATTGTGATTCTCAATAATCTGTTTAACATTATGGGCAGCGTATTGGTCGGGGGTATTGCCGCGACGCTGCTTAGCGATGCCCTGCTGGGGTTGTTCACCGCGCTGTTGACGTTTCTAGTGATTTTGTTTGGGGAAATTTTCCCCAAGGTTTTGGGGGAACGTTACGCCGTCCCGGTTGCCCTGGCCACCGCTATCCCCGTGCGCTGGGTAACCTGGTTGTTTACGCCAGTGGTGCTGCTCCTGGAGAAAGCCACCGCGCCCTTAGTCGGC
>JAIXVO010000200.1 GCA_027482985.1 Cyanobacteriota bacterium | reverse complement strand
GGCGCAGTATATTGCAGCAAAACCCGAAGTCAAACCAAGCCAGTGCTCAAAAACCAAAATCCCGGTAGGGGCAGGTTTAGCAAGAGAATCATTTGTTCTCGCCAAACTTACGGCCAAACCTGCCCCTACGCAAGATAATTCTCCCCTCAGACAAACTCTGCAAAACCTTGATCTGCACGCCCTGTTGCGGTCATTCCTCACCGGGGCAAATGGCTGAAAGGATAGGGATGTTGCGGCCATTGTCCCGACCACTTTAAGATCACTACTTCTTCACGCATTTGTTCTCTCAGAGCAGTGGCTAATCGAGTCCGAAATAAGTCAATCTGAATGACTTCATAGCCTAATCCTTCGGCAATTTCGGCTAGGAGTTGTCCAGTCCGAATCATCACCTGCAGATAGGATTTTTGATCGCCTACGACATATCCTAATTGGGCTCCCGGACGAAGGCAATGACGGAGATCGGCTAAGTGTTTCGCCATACCACCAAAGTACAATTTCACCGCGCGATGATAGAGTCGCTCGAAGCCGCTAGTCTTGCCTAACTCAATCCGGCGTGTCTCAATGTCGGTGGCAATCCGCTGAATTTCCGGGTGATTCGCGACCCACACATCATCCGTATCGGCTTTGAACACATTACGCGTATTCGATCGCACCAACCCTTCCTTAAAGCCGCGCAACTGTTGCTTATTCTCGATGAATCCCAACACCACCGATTCCAGGCGCGTCGTGCGGGTGTAGTCCTTTTCATTAGGGTAAGGTGGAGACGTGATCACCGCATCAATGGAATGGGGGTCTAACACCTGCAAAATTTGTCGCGCATCTGCATGATGGACTTTCGCCGGAATCGATTCGTGTGATCGCACGTGGTGCAAATCCTGCGCCATTTGTTCCACCTGTTGCAACCAGGCGGCAATCACGGGCGCATCCGGTTTCGCCTTCGTCACGCCTACCTCTGGCCCAAAGTGCAAATTTCCCACCCCGCTGACCAGTGCCTTCGCCAACGCCAACTCCAGATGCCGCCCCGCGCCTCCGGTAGCTTGCCGCCGAATTTGCTCCAACAAAACCAGCGTCTTGTGCAGAGGCAAAGGACTGATGGAACTGGTTTTGTCCTTCGCGTGTTTCAGCAGGATGCGATCGCTGTCCGGGGCTAATTCGCGCCACTGATCGCCCTCCGTCGCCAACACCCGGTCACTCTCCGCTGCAATTTGTTGTGCGGCGGCTACCAATGCTGCCGAGTCGGGGGTCCAATCGACTTTCACCGCGCCCGCAAACTGCGCCATCGGATTCGCTTCTACCCCCACACTGGCAATGCCCTGCTTTTTGCATTCCACGACCGTCGTGCCTGTGCCACAGAATGGATCAAGCACTTGTTGCCCAGGCTCAATCCCAAATTTTTCCAGGTAATGCTGCACTAAGTGGGGTGGATAGGACAGCACAAAGCGATACCAATCATGCACAGCGCGATCGCCCGCTCGCATCTGGTTGATTTCTGGCGAACACCGATCTTGAATGGGGGCAGGAACACTTTCGGTAGCTTTCAAGGCAATCATAAGCGCTATATTTAGCGTTACTGAAGTGAATGGATTGTAGTGGAGTCAGCCTGCAAATGCAAGCGAGATAGCCATCTAACTTATAGTACAGGTTTTCTACGTTAAATCCCTAATTCTATAACACGACGAAAAGATGGCAGAATTTGAGCAGATTCAATCTCTAGATTGCTCATGGAACCCTCGCCCCTGCTGGAATTGTCGAGTCTTTGTGTGAATTATGGTGCGATTCAAGCGCTGGAAAAACTGGATTTAGTCGTTTATCCGGGGGAGGTGGTGACGCTGATCGGGGCAAATGGAGCTGGGAAGACCACCACTCTACGAGCCATTTCTCGCCTGATCCGGGTGCGGTTGGGGCAGATTGTTTATGCTGGGCAAGACATCACCCGGCGACGGGCACCGGAGATGGTATCGCTGGGCATTGCTCACAGTCCTGAAGGCCGGCGCATCCTCTCGCGCCTGACGGTGTTGGATAACCTGGAACTGGGGGCGTATACCCGCAGCGATCGCCTGGGGATTAAAGCCGACATTGAACAACAATTTCTCACCTTTCCCCGGTTGGCAGAACGGAAACAGCAGCAAGCAGGCACCCTCAGCGGCGGGGAACAACAAATGTTGGCGATCGCTCGGGCGCTCATGAGTCGCCCCCGGTTGTTGTTGTTGGATGAGCCGAGTTTGGGATTAGCCCCGGCGATCGTGCAGGAGATTTTCAGGATTATTCGCACGCTGCGATCGACGGGCGTGACGATCCTGTTGGTCGAACAAAATGCCAATCTCGCCTTGCAAACCGCCGATCGCGGGTATGTGCTGGATGCCGGACGCATCATTCTGGCGGGTAACGCGGCTGAGTTACTGAACGACGACCGCGTCAAACAAGCCTATCTAGGGTAGCGGTAAGACCGCCAACTGGGTCGCTCAGGCGGATAGGTGTCATCAGGTAGGCGGACAACCGCCAACACGATGGCTGGAACAGAGCCGCAACTGGCGCTCAGGGTTAAACCGCTAACACGGGATGCGTTAAACCATGCAGTTCTACTTCTCGCTGTTGCCAGGGTTGGCCATCCAACGCCATTTGTTCAATCAAGCTGGCGAGTCGCAGGGCTTTCAGGGCTTGTTGTCCGCCGACAGAGGGTTGGTTCCCGCCGCGCACACAGGCGACAAAGTGCTCCAGTTCGGCATGGAGCGGTTCAATGTTGCTGGTGTAAACCTTTTCGATCAGGCCATCTTGCCGATACAGGACTTGCCCGTAATCGGTGGTGCAATGAGCCGTGGTTTGCCGATGGATCAGGATCTCATTGTTAAGAAAATCGGCTTCCGTGAGTGAATTTTTACAGTGGGCGGCAATGCGGCGAATCTTGCGATGGGTAACTTTGCTTGAAGTCAGGGTGGCGACAATGCCGTTGGCAAAGTTTAAAGTGGCAGTCACATAGTCGAGATAGCCCGAACCAGAAGCTCGACTCCCAGTGGCGGTGAGTTTAACGACCGGAGAAGCAGCCAGTTCCAGGAGCAAATCAATGTCGTGAATCATTAAATCCAGGACGACCGAGACATCATTGGCGCGTTGGGAGTAGGGACTCATGCGATGGGCTTCCAGCGCCAGCAATTCTTCGGTCTTGAGGACTTTACTGAGTTCCTGGAAGGCGGGATTAAACCGCTCAATATGCCCGACTTGTAAAAT
>JAIXVO010000538.1 GCA_027482985.1 Cyanobacteriota bacterium | reverse complement strand
GGAACGGGTAGGCGATCGCTGGTCGCTTCAAAAACAGCCAGGGTGCGATCGGCGAAATAGACAAACACCAGGGCTTCTTCTGGATCAATGAGCCAGCCCATCTGGGTGCCGTGAGCCAAACAATGCAGGATATTGCGCACGACTTTGGTTTGGCTCTGGTCGGGCGATAAAATCTCAATCGTCCAGTCTGGAGGCAGGTTAAAAGCATTCAAAACGGTGCCATTGGCATCGCGGGGAATCCGCTCCCAGGTAAACACAGCAACATCAGGGACTAAAGAGCGATCGCCAAAGGTACACCGGAGTTCAGGATAAGCACGCGCAATGTGTTCAGGTTTTAGCACCACATTGACGGCTGTGACAAGATCTCCTTGAACTGTACTGTGTTTTCCTTGTGGCATCGGTTTCTGAATGATTTGCCCTTCGATGAATTCGCTAGCGGGTTTGGTTTCCGGCAGTTGCAGGAAGGCTGCGAGGGTGAGGGATTTAGCAGGAACTTGAACCATATTTGGGGGGGCGAATTGCTGATCCTGTCACCCTTCATTCTACCGTTAGGCGGCTTTTAGCTTGGATAGCCCACGGGAGACAGGATCGGCTGGTACAGGGTGTCTCGTTGTTGCGGGAGTCGGCCCAGCGAGTCAATGGCTTGACGGAGATCGGCGACTTCCAGGCAGGTGCCGCCTTGAGCGCCCGCCATTGTGGTGATGTGTTCTTCCATCAGGGTGCCGCCGAGGTCGTTACAGCCCCAGCGCAGGGCTTCAGTCGCTCCAGATAAACCAAGTTTGACCCAACTGGGTTGATGGTTGGGAATCCAGCGGCCCAGGTACAGCCGTGCGATCGCGGTCAACAAGAGCGCATCTGGCAGCACCGGCTGATCGCGGCCCACCCGTTTGCGAAGGGATTTGGGGGCTTCTTGCCCGACGAACGGCAGCAAAATGAATTCGGTGATGTGAGCGGGGTAGTCGTGTTGCAAAGAGGCTTGCTGGAGCGATCGCAGGCGATCGAAATGGCGAATTTGTTGGGCTGGTGTTTCGATGTGTCCCGACATCAACGTACTGGTGGTGGGCAGTCCTAACCGATGAGCCGTGCTGACAATCTCCAGCCAGGTATCAGCATTAATTTTTTCAGGGCAGAGGATCTTCCGTACCTCGTCGTCCAGCACCTCAGCAGCCGTTCCTGGCATTGAGCCAACACCCGCATCCCGCAGTTCCCTGATCACATCCGCGTAAGTCAGCCCATCTTCACGGGCGATGAATTGCACTTCCTGGGGGGAAAAGGCATGTAGATGGATGTGTGGAAAGGCGGCTTTAATGCCAGTGACAATGTTGAGGTAATAATCGAGCGATCGCCCATTCTGTTTAGCCGTCGGGTTTAATCCCCCCTGCATACAAATCTCGGTCGCCTGACGTGCCACCGCATCAGTGGCTTTTTCTAGAATTTGCGGCAAGTCCAGCCAAAACGCTCCAGCCTCGCCCTCATCTCGGCGAAAGGCGCAAAAACTACAATGCTGTTCGCAAATGTTGGTGAAGTTGATATTGCGATTAATCACATAGGTGACAGGATCGCCAACCAGTTGCTGCCGCAAGCGATCGCTCGCCGCCCGAATCACTTCCTGATCTGCGGGGGCAGTCTGCTGCAACAGAAATAAGCCCGCGTCGGGGGTAAGATCTTCTCCTGCCAAAACGCGATCGCAAATTGATTCAACTGTTTCCGTCCGCACAACCCAGTCCCCAGAGCAACTCTTTCAGGTTAGCAGGCGACGGTGGTCAGGCGGCAGCAGGCGGGAGGAATAGAAGCAGGGAAAGGGCGAGAATAGGGAGAGAACAGAAGCACTGTAGTGATATCGCTGTGGGGCACAAGACCTCTACCCTTGGCCTCAATTCACGCGATCGCTGTGGGGGTCAACCGATCCTCAAATTTGGCGAGGCGGGCGGCTTCGACGGGTTCGGCGCGACCGTAGATTTTGGAAATTTGGCGGGTTTGATCGAGGACACGGCGGACTTCGAGATTGCTGATGGTAGCGAGATTGCGACCACTTTGGAGGGCGATCGCGGCGGCAATGCCTAACCCCTGCCCCACAGCGGCATTAAATTCCACAATCCGTCCGGCGGCAGCGGCGTAACCGTCGAAGCCAGAACCGGGGCTGACGACTGCCAGATTGGGGACAGTTCGGACTAAGGCGTGTTGTATCCCCACGTTGAACAGAGGGGGATGGTGGAAACTGATGCTGTTGATCCCTTTTTCCACGGCTTTGGGACCTAACCCATCGATGCCGCCACGCACATCCAGATGGTAGCCAAAGGTGCCGAGCGCTTCGCTGGAGGCAACGCCCCCCTGCAACATGTCCGAGCCGCTGAGGGCGGCGACGACTTCGGTAATGTTCCCGGCGTGGCGGATGTAGAGTTCCGGAAAGGGTTTGACCGCTGTGGCTCCGAGGCTCTTGAACCAGCGATCGAGAAACTGCATTTCTTCTAACATCAGGGCAGTGGGACGCGCATCCCCACGGGCTAAGGCTTCGGCTTGAGACCCTGTGGTGAAAAACATGAGGGCATTCCAGGACAGGCGATTCGGTCCCAGCGTGGCGATATTGGCCTG
>JAIXVO010000213.1 GCA_027482985.1 Cyanobacteriota bacterium | reverse complement strand
TTCACCTGTGACCATTGGCTTTGCATCAACAACGCTGCCTGCAAATTGGCTTCGTTCAGCCGCGTCTGGTGCAAGTAAACGCCGCTTAAATCAGCCTGTTGGAGATTAGCTCCATGCAAATTGGCGGCACTTAAATCGGCGCGTAACAAATAGGCTTCCTGCAAATTCGCCCGCACTCCCTGCGCCCGTCGCAAATTGGCTCGGAGTAAATAAGCCCCCACCAAATTCGCCTGGTTTAAATTGGCTTCCACCAGGGTGGCTTCACTCAAATCAGCACTCACCAGCATGGCCCGATGTAGATCGGCTTCCGTGAGGTTGGCCTGCCGCAAGTAGGTGCCAATTAAGCGGGCACTATTCAAATTCGCCCCCACGAGACTGGCCGCTCGTAAAATGGCTTCTTCTAAATTCGCTTCGCGCAAATTGGCCTGATCCAAATTGGCTCCGGTCAGGTTCGCCCGTCGCAAATTCGTTTCGATCAGTTCGGCCCCGCGTAACTGCGTCTGGTAGAGGCGTGCCCGTTCCAGGTTCGCCTGATTCAGTTTCGCCCGTTCCAGATTCGAGCCGCCCAGATCAGCTTCGGATAAGGTCGCACCCGTCAGATCGGCATCGGGCAATTGCGCCAACCGTAAATCAATTTTGCTGAGATTCGCTCCTGTCAACCGAGCCTGACTTAAATCGCTGCCATTTAAGGAGGCATTACGTAAATCAGCTTTTTGCAGACAAGACTGGGTGAGGGTGGTCTGTTGGAGTACCGCCCAACTAAGATTGGCTCCGGTGAAATTCGCTCCGGTGAAATTGGCACCGCGCAGATTAAAGCCACTCAGGTTCGCGCCCGTGAGGTCAATCTGAGTGAAATCGCGATCGCCACGGCGATACTGCTCTAGAAGCTGATGCGGTTGCATAGGCGCAAAGGGGGGTAACTAGGGCAACCACCGGGGACGCAAGCCAGCCACGGGCAGCGATTCGGGTTGCAGCTTGGTGAAGTCGCTGGTGTTGAGGGGCAGCACCCAGAGTTGACTGGTGGCGATCGCTTTGCCGCCGCGAGTTTGCGGGGCCAGGGGGTCGCGTTGTTCGACTTCGGTGGTTTGGTCATACAAAATCGCCAGTCCATCTGGGGCCAAACTCACCTGAATATCTCGCTGATTGGGCAGCGCTAGCAGCGGCGTGAGTTTGCCCGTTTTGATCTCGATCACTGCCAGAAATGGTTTCTCCTGATAGGTTTCCCCCGGAATTAGCTCGGATAACAGGCAATAGAGGAATTGTTTCGTCGGGTCAAATTCGGCGGAGAAGATGGAACCCGTGGTGCGTAACAGTTCTTTTTGCGTCCCCTGGTTACTGACGAGGAACAACGAGCGGGTGCGATCGCCGTTAAACTTGACCATTGCCGCCAGTGCCCCATCATTCGAGAAGTTCAGGACGACACCAAATTTCGGCAAAAAGTCCAGTGGCTTGGCATCGGGGTAGAGCGGCAGGATGGCTAAACCCTGTCCCTGCGAAATCGCTAATGAGTTACTGTCAGGTGTGATCAAGAAATCTCCCCCCGGTTGACCTTTGAGCGGTTTGGGCGGTTCTCCTGCCGCCAGAATCCAGGGGCCAAAGTCTGCCGGATCATTGCGATTGACCCGTTGCAGCACAATGATTTGCCCATCCGCAGAAAGATCAAATTTGAGATTCTGATACTGATCGCTGTCCAGCACCAGTTCAACTTCTTTAGCAGGTTGGGGATTCGTCACCTGCACCGGGCTGGCATTCCCCTGCGGATCGAGTTGCTCCGGAGGATTGACCTGAATCCCTGTCCACACTCGATACAGTTTTTGATCTAGCAAGCCTTGTTTCGTGCCCTGCCGGGGCGTGGCGCCAAACAAAATGCGATCGCCCAGCGGATACGGCTTAAACTCATTCACCACCAGATCTGGCGGGGTCAGGATGGTGGTTTCCTGTTTCGTCAGGTTGACCAACACCAGCCGTCCAGCTTCTTCCCCCTGCACCCCAATGTAGACGAAGGCGCGATCGCGGGTGCGAAATTTGCCCTCAAAGGGTTGAATCGGCACCTGGGGCGCGCCATCCTGATCAAAAAAGTCCACCGCTTTTTGCAGCGTCACTTTGTACTCAGTGCCGTAAGGAGCCGGGGCATTCAGGGTATAGGCCATGCGGCGACCCGCCCAACTAACCCGACCCGGCAAATCGGGGGTAATTTTCAAATTTTGGGTCACGCTGTCCTGGTTCATGGGGCGACTAAAGGCCAGCACAAAAGCGGTATCATCCGCGCCAATGTGTTTGTCGTGCCAGGTGAAGTCCCGGACTTTGGGGGCAAACCGAGTGCCCGTCAGCATTACCCCCCCGATGACGATCGCCAGGAGCACGATAAACGTGATGGCAATCCGATCCAGCGGTTGGGGAAACGGGGCAGATTTAGGCGAAGCGGGCGATCGTTGCATGGGAAAAGACAGCCATTCACAGAACTCAAGCTTGATCCATTTTAGATGGGGGTATACAAAGATAACGGTCAACCTTCACCACAGGAGCCGGGAACGGTTGTGAAACAAACACTCAAACCCCTGGGAACAGACATTTTCATGATTGAAAATTTGTGGGAACCCACCCTCTGTCAGCATGTGTTGGAGGTGGCAGCGTGTTGCGAATTTTTGCCGCCGCCGCCCGGATTTAGCTTGACGGGAGCGCTCCGGAGTAACGAAGTCCTGCCCTTGCAGCACCCCTCCACCCTGCTGGAATCGACGCTGCAACTGTTGGGTCAGCCGCTGACGATCGCCCGTGATTTACTCGCCAAGCGCTATGAAGTCGTGTTTTCCCATATTGAGTTCTATGCGATCGAACGGTTTCGGGCAGGACAATCCCACAAACGCCATCGGGATGGGCTGGTACTGACCAATCGTTATGCCGAGTTAGCACAAGGTATCCCCGCTCGCGATGTGACCTTGATTGGCTGCTTCAGTGACGAATTTGAGGGGGGAGAACTCTTATTCGATCGCCAATCCGTCAAAGTTAAACCCGTGTTGGGCAGTGTCATCGCCTTTCCCGCCTGCTACACCCATCCCTACCAGGTGTTGCCAGTCCTGCGGGGGTGCCACTACAGCCTCACCGCTTGGCTGTTGCACTGATTTAATCGCGGCTGCACTGATTAATCGTTGCTGCACGGGCGCGCCTGCACCCATTCCTGTAACGCGATCGCCACCTGCTGACACACCGTTGCCCAGTCGCCCCGGCGCGGTTGCCGAAACAGGCGAGCGGTCGGATACCAGGGACTATCCGGGCGATTCAACAGCCAGCGCCAATCCGCAGCATGGGCTAACAAAATCCAGACAGGTTTGCCCAACGCTCCGGCTAAATGGGCGACGGCGGTATCGACCGTAATCACCAGATCCAATTGGGCGATCGCCGCTGCTGTATCCGCAAAATCCTGGAGGCGATCGCCCAAGTCTTGCAGTTGGTAGCCGTCTGCGACCAGTTCCGACCGATGGGCACCTTGCTGCAAACTGTAGAACGCGACATTGGGGACGCTCAGAAATTGACCAAATTCGGCAAAAGGACAGGAGCGATCGCGATCGTTGAGATGATCGGGATTGCCACCCCACACAAGCCCGACTTTGTGCAGCGAGGCGATCGCGTCCAGCCGCAGTAGTGCCGGATCAGCAGCCAAATACGGAATTTGAGCCGGAATCGTCGCCAGCGTCGTGCCCAAAATCCGGGGCAGACTCAGCAAGGAGACTTGTCCCGCCACCGGGGGTAAGACCGCTCCCGTGGGATAAACCTGGGCAATTTGCGGCAGCGTTTGAAACAGTCGCACCAAGGGCGGCGGACATTCCACCACCACGTTGCCGCCCACCGCCACCACCAGCGGCACATAGCGAATGAATTGGATACTATCGCCATACCCAGCTCCCGCTTCGGCATACAGCAAAATGGTTTGCCCTGCCAGGTAGGTGCCATCCCATACGGGTTGCAGAAAGGGGCGCGGATGCGGGTCATTCGCCAACCGCCAGCGATCGAACTCGCTAAACCCTGCCTGCAAATCGCCGGAAATCAGGAGCGCCCGAATCCGACTGCCGTTGACTTCCAAATGATTCGGTGCCAGCGCGATCGCGCGATCGTAAATCTCCAGCGCCGCCGCCACCTGACCCTGCTCTAACAAAGCATCGCCCAGATCGCGATAGGCATCGGGATTGGTGGGCATCAGTTGGCGGGCTGTCTGGTAATGGGCGATCGCCTGTTCCAGTTGCCCCAGTTCCTTCCAGGCA
>JAIXVO010000749.1 GCA_027482985.1 Cyanobacteriota bacterium | reverse complement strand
GGTGACGGGAGCGGGTTCAGGGATTGGTCGGGCAGCTGCACTATTGTTGGCACAGGCCGGAGCGAAAGTTGCCGCGATCGATTATCAGCAAGAAGCCGCGCAAACGGTTGCCGCCAAAATTCAGCAGGCAGGCGGGGAGGCGATCGCGATCGTGGCGGATATTGCCCAGCCAGCCGCAGTGCAGCAGGCAGTCCAGCAAACGGTACAGGCATTTGGGCGCTTGGATATTGTGTTTGCCAATGCGGGGATCAACGGCGTGTGGGCATCTCTGGAAGACTTGACACCTGAAGATTGGGACAAAACGATCGCGACCAATTTGACGGGCACCTTTCTCACCGTGAAATATGCTGTCCCCTATCTGAAACCAGCAGGCGGCTCGGTGATCATTACCTCCTCGGTGAATGGCACGCGCATGTTCAGCAACACGGGCGCGACGGCTTATGCTTGCACCAAAGCGGCACAGGTGGCATTTACGAAAATGGTGGCTTTAGAATTGGCGAAACACCAAATTCGGGTGAATGTGATTTGTCCGGGGGCGATCGAAACGGAGATTGATGCCAGTACGGAACAACGCAATTTAGAAGCCGTGAAAGAACCCGTCGAATTTCCCGCTGGGATGATTCCCCTCACTCGCGGCGAGTCCGGGACTTCCGAGCAGGTAGCGCAACTGGTGTTATTCCTGGCCAGTGATGCCGCCAGCCATATCTCTGGCACCGAAATCTGGATTGATGGCGCGCAATCGTTGTTACAGGGATAATTATTAGCTTCTATGCCACAGTATTTCGGTCAATTACACCAGCACAGCCAACCCTGGACAACCCTGGGAGATGTGCAGGCGGTGCGGCGGACAGAACGGGGTGCCCAATTCTTTTGTCTGGAGGGGGCCTGTTTGCAGTTGTCTGTTGTCGCCGCTAACTTAGTGCGGATTCGCCTTTCGCCCTCCGGCAACTTTGCCCCGCGCCGCTCCTGGAGTGTGACCCAGGCTGATGAGGCATGGCCAGAGGTGGATGTCGATGTGGAAGATCAGGACGACGCGATCGCCTTTATCACCCCACAACTAACCCTCAAAGTCAGCCGCAATCCCTGCCGCATTACCTGTTTCACGCCTACGGGCCAGCCTTTCGCGCAGGATTGTGATCAGGGCATGGGCTGGTCTGATCAGGGCATTGCCGCCTGGAAAGCGATCGCCCCCAACGAACACTTCTACGGCTTTGGCGAACGGACAGGCTTGCTCGACAAATTGGCGGAACGCAAAACCAACTGGACCACGGATGCCCTGGATTACAACGCTCTGACGGATGCCATGTACCAGGCCATCCCCATGTTCATCGCGCTGCAACCAGACTTGTGCTATGGCATCTTTCTGCATTCTACTCATTGGAGCCAGTTCGATTTGGGCGCGGCGAAACCGAGTTGCTGGCAGATGCAGACTCGCAGTTCCGAACTGGATTACTACATCATTTACGGCTCCACTCCCGCCGAGATTTTAGCAACTTACAGCGAACTGACAGGACGCATGCCCCTGCCGCCGAAATGGTCGCTCGGCTATCACCAATGTCGCTGGAGTTATGAATCTGCGGCGATCGTGGCGGAATTAGCACAAGAATTTCGGCAGCGCCAAATTCCCTGTGATGTAATTCACCTCGACATCGACTACATGCAGGGCTATCGAGTCTTCACCTGGAATCAGAAACGATTTCCTCACCCGCAAAAACTCATTGCCGACTTAAAATCGCAGGGCTTTCAAGTCGTTACAATCGTCGATCCGGGAGTCAAGTACGAACCCGAAGCGGACTATGCCGTGTTCGATGAAGGCATGACGCAAGACTGGTTTGTGCGAGATGCCAACGGCAAGTTAGTGCATGGTTATGTCTGGCCAGATAAAGCCGTGTTTCCTGATTTTCTGCGACCAGCGGTACGGCAGTGGTGGGCTGACCAGCATCGCGCCTTAACCGATGTTGGCGTGGCAGGCATTTGGAATGACATGAATGAACCCGCTCTGGACGATCGCCCCTTTGGTGATAAGGGCAACAAAATCTCATTTCCCCTCGATGCCCCCCAAGGCGACCCCCACGAACTCACGACTCATGCCGAAGTCCATAACCTCTATGGCTCCAACATGGCCCAGGCATCGGCAGAAGCCTTGCAGCAGGGACGACCAAATCAGCGATCGTTTGTGCTGACGCGATCGGGGTTTGCGGGCATTCAACGCTGGGCTTCGGTCTGGATGGGCGACAATCAATCCCTGTGGGAACATTTGGAACTTTCCCTACCGATGCTCTGCAATATGGGCTTGTCGGGGGTGCCGTTTGTCGGTTGCGACATTGGCGGGTTTGCTGGGAATGCCACCGCCGAGTTATTTGCCCGCTGGATGCAGGTAGGGATGCTCTATCCCCTGATGCGCGGTCACTCCGCCCTCACGACCGATCGCCATGAGCCGTGGGTATTTGGCGATCGCGTCGAACGCACTTGCCGCGAATACATCGAACTCCGCTACCAACTGCTGCCCTACCTCTACAGCCTGTTCTGGGAAGCGGCTCAAACCGGGGCACCCATCCTGCGCCCGTTGCTGTACCACTATCCCCATGACCCGCGCACCTACGCCTTACATGACCAGGTGTTGTTGGGAGAATGGCTGATGGCGGCACCCGTGTATCGTCCGGGGGTGGAATGCCGCGCTGTCTATTTACCGGAGGGCGTGTGGTACGACTGGTGGACGCACACTCGGTATGACGGCGGGACGCACATCCTGGCCTCGGCTCCCCTGGAACGGATGCCGCTGTATGTGAAAGCGGGTGCCATCATCCCTATGCAGCCCGTAAGGCAATTTGTCGATCAACACGCGATCGCCCAGTTGACACTGAAAGTTGCGCCAGGCACGGGACAGTTTACCCTCTACGAAGACGATGGGCAGAGTTTCGCCTATCAGCAAGGGGACTGGTTAACGACCACCTACAGCGTGCGGCAGGACGACGAGACTGCGATCGTGGAGCAAGTTGCCCAAACCGGACAGTGGTCACCGCCGGATCGAGAGATCACCGTTGAATTGCTCCAGCCCTCCGGACAATCCCTGAATTTACTGAAAACTTTTTAAGGGTGTGCTCCTACTTCCCTCATAAAGTTGCCCTCAGCCCTTCTGAATTGCTCACCAACGCGGCTCTGTAGGGGTAGGTCTTGTGTCTACCCCTGGTGATGAGGGCACCCACAAGAGGTGCCCCCCTACAGGCTCTACAGACTGTTTTGGGGAGCAATCTTGTGACTAACAGCCGAATGGCTTGAAAGATTTTTTAGATCTCATGAATCATACAAACCGCGATCGCCATGCCAATTCGATCCCCCCACCAAATCTACCCAAAGGTGAACACATCCCGGTTTAAGCGCACCTTGCGATAGATAAAACGGTCTTCCCTATCACGATAGCTTTATGGGTGTAGCAGTTAGACAAAACTTAGTTTGGAGATCATGTTAGCAATGAGCCGTGTCTTTTCTCAGTCAACGGTTGCTGAGGTGCAGGTTGAACAAAGTCAACTGAATCCGACGATACCTCAACCCAATAGTTCCATTTCGGAAGTCCTGCTGCTGATCTTTTTTGGACTTTCGGCACTGGGCGCGATCGCGACATTTTTAACAAAAGAGTTGAATTACAAAAAAGCTGAGAAAGATTTGAAAGGGCAGCTCTCTAAAATTCCCTGTCCTAATTGTCAATACTTTAGTAAAAGTTCTTATTTAAGATGTGCTGTAAATCCCAAGCTGACGATGACGAATGAATCTCTGGAGTGTCCTGATTTCTTTCCTCCTACCAAAAATCAATGATCGGGATTAAGCCCCTGGTTAGATGTCCCTGGCTCTGATGTCAACGACGATAAGGGTTGCAAACAATATCCTGATATATCCTATGCAAACTGACGAAAGACCTGACCTCAATCAAGCTCAAGATCCGGGCGTGCAATACGATAGCGAAACTCCCTTACCCCAAAAGCCATCGTTTTTGTTTCTGGCCAGCACTCTCACGATTATCACTATTTTCGTAACTGTAGTTGTGATGGCTTACAACGGTTTTAACCATTAAAGGATTTGTAATTCAATCGTATTTCACCTGTAGGATGTGTGAGGCGGTAGCCGTAACGCATCTTAGGGATAACCTTTTCGTGCACAATCCTAAAGACTGACTGCATCTATGACTAGAGATAGATGTCCGCTGCGAAGTCACTCTTGACAATACACTCATCTATTAGAGGAAATTGAAGCTATGTTCGTAGACGCAATTACCGCATCCAACGACAATCCTAATGATCCGCGTAACCGGACAGTAGTGCATCAAGGTGCTGATCCGTTTGATGGCAACCTGGCTACACCGATTAATTCTTCCGGCTTCACTCGCGCTTTTATTAACAACTTGCCTGCTTATCGTCAGGGCATTTCCGTCTTTCGGCGCGGCTTAGAAGTTGGGCTAGCCCATGGATTTTGGATCATTGGCCCCTTCGTGAAACTGAGTCCGCTGCGCAACACGGATGTCGCTAATTTGGCGGGATTGCTATCGACGATCGGACTGATTATTATCTCGACTCTCGCCATTTCCCTCTACGGCAATACCAATCCTCCCAGCCCCACCACTACTATCACCACTCCCCGACCCCCAGCGGAACTCAGCACTTCCGAAGGCTGGAATGATTACGGCGGCGGTTTCCTCATTGGTGGCATTGGGGGTGCCCTGTTCGCCTATTTCCTCCTCGCTAATCTCCCCGCAATCAAAGAATTGATTGGGGCTTAGTTGAGAGCGGCTCTAGAGTAATTACTCAATGGTAGGGTGTCTAACACACTCTACTAAACACCCGCGATCGCCTCTATTGGACAAGCCTTAAAAAGGCATTAACATACCTGACACACCAAAATAGCTGCCCTCATCCCCTACCCCTTCTCCCAAAGCGGGAGCAGGGGAACTCATCCAATCTTTCTCCCCTCGCCCATTTTGGGAGAGGGGGCGGGGGTGAGGGCGGTTTTGGTTCGTGAAATATATTAGTGCCCT
>JAIXVO010000694.1 GCA_027482985.1 Cyanobacteriota bacterium | reverse complement strand
CCGCTCCCGCCGCCAAACGCAAATTCAATCCCCGCTTGCTCTTAGGGGTGGGAGCGCTGGCCCTGGCCGGTTTGCTCGGTTGGCGCTTCCTCATGCCGCCCTCTGCCCCTACTGTCCTGAAGGTAAGTGGACGGATTGAAGCCGATGAAACCGACATTGGCGCGAAGACTGGCGGACGGATTACGGCTATTCTGGTGCAGGAAGGCGATCGCGTGAAAGCGGGACAGGTCGTTGCCGTGATCGAAGACGAAGAAGTGAACCAGCAATTGCAAGCAGCGATCGCCCAGGTCAATGCCGCCCGCCAGGATGAAGCTCAGGCACGACTGGATGTGAGTGTGGCAGAAAGTCGGATTCAAGAGTCAACCGCGAATTTGGCGCAATCCCAGGAAGATTCGCAAGGGCGGGTCAGTCAGGCAACCTCGACCGTGGCCGCGAACCAGGCCCAGGTCACACAAGCGCAAGCTCAGGTAGTACAGGCACAGGCGGATGTCAAACGAGCTGCCTCCCAATTGCGGTTAGCGCAGGCCGATCGCGATCGCTACGCCCAACTCGTGAGCCAGGGTGCGATTAACCGCCAACAATTTGATCAGGCGCAGACCAACGCCGAAACTGCCCAGGCTAGCTTAGAGACAGCCCGCGCGACGCTGGTAGCACGACAGGCAGCGGTCAACACGGCGAATCAGCAACTCCAGGCGGCGCAGGGCGGACTCACCCAAACCCAATCCACCACATTGAACCCGACGATTCGCAGCAGTCAACTTGCCGCCTATCGACAACAGAAAGAACAGGCAAACGCGCGGTTAGCCGCAGCCCAGGCGAAAGTTCAGGCCGCGATCGCGAATCAACAACAACTGCAAAAACGCCTCGACTCGTTCAAAGTTAAAAGTCCGATTAACGGCACTGTGCAAGATCGCCCCCTGGAACCCGGAGCCGTCGTCACCAGTGGCAAAACCCTCCTCACTGTGATCAATCCCGATGCGATCTACCTCCGAGCTTACGTTCCCGAAGGCGACATCGGCAAAATCTACCCCGGCAAACCCGCCCGCGTCCTGCTCGACTCCAACCCCACCCAACCGCTATCTGCCAAAGTCAGCGCGATCGACGCCAAAGCCTCCTTCACCCCCGAAAACATCTACTTCCAAAAAGACCGCGTGCGCCAAGTCTTCGGCGTAAAACTTGCGATCGCCCAGGCCGAAACCTACGCCAAACCAGGAATGCCTGCGGATGCAGAGATTGATCTGAAGTAAGGCAGGAGGGAGGGAAAGGGAGGAAGCGGAAGGGAAAGGGAGGAAAAGGGAGGGAAAGAACGATTTCGTAGAGATGCACCGTTGACACGTCTCACCGAAGATTTGGGAAATGGAAGGAATTTTCGTAGAGACGGTGCCGTTGGCACGTCTCGCCAGAGATTTGGGGGGAAGAAAGATTTCGTAGAGACGTTGCCGCTGGCACGTCTCGCCAGAGAGTTGGGGGAGCGGGGAAACAATGCAAACACAGGATACAGAAAATAGTGCCGCTGAAGCGATGGGCGATCGCCCGTTGGTGCCGCTGATTCAGGTTGATCGCCTGCACAAAAACTATGGCCAATTTGCAGCAGTGCGGGGCATCCAGTTTGAGGTTTATCCAGGGGAAATCTTTGGGCTGATTGGGCCAGATGGAGCCGGGAAAACCACAACCTTTCATATCCTGGCCGGGGTGATGAATGCCTCCAGTGGCTACATTGATGTGTTAGGCAAACAGCCCCGCCATGCTCGGCTCAATTTGGGCTATCTGACTCAACAATTTTCCCTCTATCTCGATCTCAGCATTGATGAGAACTTGCGGTACGTTGCCGGATTGCGGCGGGTGGAGGCAGCGGATTTTCACCAGCGGCGCGACAAATATCTGAAGCTGATGAACCTGGACCGGATTGGCGATCGCTTGGCGGGACAACTCTCAGGCGGCATGAAGCAAAAACTGGCGCTCTGCTGTGCCCTGATTCCGCAGCCCCAAATCTTGCTGCTAGATGAACCGACGACGGGGGTTGATCCGGTTTCCCGGCGCGAGTTTTGGGATGTGCTGGCGGCGTTGGCGAGTGAGGGGATGACGATCGTCGTCGCCACGCCCTACCTGGATGAAGCCGAACGGTGTAACCGGATTGCGCTCATGTATGACGGGCAAATTCATGAAGTCGGCACCCTTTCCCAACTGCGATCGCACCTCGGCTTACAGCGACTAGAACTCCGCACGCCCCAGATTCATGCCACGGAAGCGCTGTTGATGCCGTTAATTGACACGGTGCCGCAGGGAATTGCCGATGTGCAGACCTTTGGCGATCGCCTGGATGTCCTCGCTGCTGATCCGCAACTGGCAACGGGGCAAATCACGGACGCTCTGACGCACCAGACGATTCCCCTCACCAGCCTGCAAACGACCGCCGCCACGCTGGAAAATGTGTTTGTCACCCGGCTGCGTCAGCAAGGATCAGATCCGCCGTTTATTCCCATTCCTCGGCTGAAGGTGGCGACTGGGCAACGGGTAACGCCTAATGTAGAGATGGCGATCGCGGCTCAAGATTTGCGGAAAACCTTTGGTCATTTCCATGCGGTCAAAGGGGTGAATTTGGAGATTCGTTACGGCGAAATTTATGGCCTCCTGTGCGGCACTGGTGCGGGCAAAACCACCACCATCAAAATTTTGTGTGGGCTGCTCCCGGCTTCCAGTGGGCGCATTACCCTGGGTGGCCAAAGCCAGGATTTACGCAGTCAGGCATTACGGCAGCGAATTGGCTATATGAGCCAAAAATTTACCCTGTACGACGATTTGAGTGTGGTCGAAAATCTGGAATTCTACTGTGGCGTGTACGATGTGCCCAGCCAGTCTCGTCGCCAAAAAATCGATTGGGTGCTGGAAACTTGTGGCTTAACGGGCCAGGAAGACATGTTAACGGGACGACTCCCCGGCGGTTGGAAACAGCGGGTGGCGTTTGGGGCTTCGGTGATGCACGAACCCGAAATTCTATTTCTTGATGAACCCACTTCTGGCGTTGATCCCCTCGCCCGTCGCCAATTTTGGCGGTTGATTAACGACTTAGCGCGACAGGGTACCGCCGTTTTAGTCACGACGCACTACCTGGAAGAAGCCGAACAGTGCAACCGGATGGGCTTCATGGTGGCGGGAGAAGTCGTGATTCAGGGATCGCCCAGCGAAATTAAAGCCGCGCAGCCGGGACAACTGATTGAATTGCGGGTCGATCGCCCCCAACAAGCGTCCGATCTCCTGAAAACGCGGCTCGATCGCTGGCGGGTCGCCATCTTCGGCGATCGCCTGCATGTCGTCCTCGATCACCCCGATACCGATATCCCGGCAGTCAAAGCCATCCTCGACACCGCTCACATTCAACTCGACTCCCTCCGCCCCGTCCCCTTCTCCCTCGAAGATGCCTTCATCAGCGTCGTCCAGCGCACCGACAGCGGCACCGCCCATTTATCTACCTAACCTCCGCCATGAACCGCATCCGCTCCCAATGTGTGAAAGAACTGGCGCAATTTCGCCGCGATCGCCTGACCTTAGCGCTGGCGTTTGTCCTGCCGTTTATGACCCTGCTGATTTTTGGGTTTGCGATTCGGTTAGAAGCCAAAGACATTCCCTTACTGGTGCAAGATTGGGATCAAACCGTGTTGAGTCAGACCTACCGCGATCGCCTGTTTGCCACCAATTTATTCACACCTGTCACCTGGCAGGGCAATCCGGAGGAAGCGCTGGACAACAGTCGGGCACGAGCCGTAGTGGTGATTCCGCCGGAATTTAGTCGCGAGATTAAGGCCAACAAACCGAGTGAAATTCAAGTCGTTGTGGATGGCACCGATGCCAACAATGCCCGCGTCATTCGCAACAGTATTAAAGCCACAACCCAATCATTTTTGCAAAGCGAGAATTTAGTCCCAGAAACGGTTCCGATCGCCACCGCCACTCGT
This sequence comes from Cyanobacteriota bacterium, assembly GCA_027482985.1. Taxonomy (GTDB): domain Bacteria; phylum Cyanobacteriota; class Cyanobacteriia; order Leptolyngbyales; family Leptolyngbyaceae; genus JSC-12. The sequence goes on along the minus strand of JAIXVO010000694.1, from coordinate 4,978 downwards.
CTCTGGTTCAATCCCGGACGGCAGGAATCGCTGTACATTGTGCCAGGAGTTTACGCCGTGGTGTTGTGGATTTTCCCGTCGTTACTGTCCGCGATCGCGATGGTGCGAGAAAAGGAGAAAGGGACAATCTTGCAAGTCTATGCGTCCGATCTAACCGCAGGCGAACTGATCCTGGGTAAATCCTTCGCCTATTTGCTGGTGGGCATGGGGATGGCGATCGCGGTCATGGGCGTGGGTTGTCTCATCTTCCGGCTCTGGTTTGTCGGCGATCCGACCCCGCTCCTCGTTGCCACCCCGATTTATGTGTGGGCGAGTGTCATGTTTGGGTTGATGTTGGGTGCCCGTACCAGTAATCAGAATGCTGCCGTGCAAGGGGTCGCGTTGGTCGGGTTTCTCACGGCATTGTTACTCAGTGGATTCATTTATCCCTTAAGCAATATTCCCTTTCCCCTCTCGTTAGTCTCTAACATTGTCCCCGCTCGATATTTTATTGAAGTCAGTCGTGATGCTTTTGTGCGCGGCATCGGTTGGTCAGGGGTGTGGATCGATATTGTGCTGATCTGGTTGCTGGGCATGGGACTGTTTACCGTCGCCCGCAAAGCCTTAAGTCGGATGCAATTAGGAGCCTGAACATGATACGACAATGGTTCTCCGGTCGGTTTTGGGCGTTGGTGCGAAAAGAAGTCCGCCAAATCTTGCGGAATAAGCAATTGATGATCTTGCTTATTTTTCCGCCTACTATTCAATTACTTGTGTATGGGTTTGCGCTAAATCCCGATGTTCATCATTTGAAGTTGGGCGTTGTCGATTATGCTCAGACTGCTGAAAGTCGATCGCTGGTGTCTGCCTTTACCGAAAATCAAATCTTCGATGCCCAAATCACCACCTTCGATGAACACACCCTGACGCAACAAGTGGAAGCGGGCAAACTGATGGCAGGGCTGGTGATTCCGCCCGAATTCAGCCGCGACATTGCCAAAGGCGAAACCGCTAACATTCAAGTCTTTATTGATGGCGTAGATGCCAACACTGCTGGCATTGCCAGTGGTTATATCAGCCAAATTGTGCAGCAGTTCGGTTTACAACAACTGACCCCCAATGTCACCCCACCCGTCACCACACAAGTGATTTTCTTCTACAACCCCGGCCTCATCAGCAGTTGGTTTTTCGTCCCCGGTGTCATGGGTCTGGTCATCACCCTCATTGGCTCCATCGTGTCGGCGATCACGGTCGTCAAAGAAAAGGACACAGGCACCCTGGAACAACTGCTGATGACCCCCGCTGAAGCCTGGGAGATTTTGCTGGCGAAGGTCGTGCCGCTGTTTGTATTGATGATGGGTGATGACGTGCTGGCCTTGATGATTGGTCGCGGCATCTTTGCGGTGCCCTTTCGCGGCAGTTTTCCCCTATTCATGGTGCTGTCAGGCTTGTATATGTTTGTCGGCATTGGGGTCGGCATTTTCCTCGCCACCGTCTGCCAATCCCAACAACAGGTCGTGCTGACGACATTTTTTATCAATCTGCCCATGGTGCAACTGTCCGGCGCGATCGCCCCGATCGAAACCATGCCCCGCTTCTTCCAAATTTTGTCAATCTTCAACCCCCTCCGCCACTACATCGCGATCGTCCGGGGCATCCTGCTCAAAGGTGTCGGTCTCCCTGCCCTCTGGCCCCATGTCATCGCCCTCGCCTGTTTCGCTGTTATCCTTATGGCCATCAGCACCAACCGCTTCCGTAGTCAGCTAAGTTAACCTGGTTATAATCCATCAAATCGGCCAGTGGATCAAGTGTAATCAGTCATTTGAAGGTTGCTAGTTGGCACTTGCGGTTAAATGGCGCGATCGTGCCAAAGTCCTGTGTAGATTGACCTAACTTAGCATTGACTTTGGGCTATTCGACTGGTATCAAACGTGCAGACCAAAGCTGGATTGAGCAGTCTCCCCGCTTTGGTCTGCGCTAGTTCTGACGCTGGCAGCGCCCTACCTTAGCTTGGGTTCAGCTTGGCGTTGAGCTTGGGCTTTGCCGTGATTATTGGGGTCGGCGACATAATCAAAATTCTCATCAGAATTCCAGGAGCCGCGCTCATCTTTGTCCTGGTCAGATGATAGGTTGAAGTAAAGATCAACGGTTTCATCCGGTTGAATGTTGCCGAAGAAGGGTTCATCCAATTTGCCCAAAGAGTCCAGCGCTTTCATAAACATCTTCGTGTGAGAAATTTCCCGCGTTAAGAGATGCACTAAGGTTTGTTTGGTGCCTTCATCCGTCGCTAACTTGATCAGTTCTTCATAAGTTTGGCGAGCACCCGCTTCGGCGGCAATGTTGGCTCTCAAATCGCGGACAATATCACCGCCCTCATTCAAATAGGTGGCAGTCCAGGCACTCCCCTGACTGTCTAGAAAATGCGGCCCTACACCCCGTACAGCAAATAATGTGCTCTTGAAAGCTTCGGTTTGATCCACATTCTTAGTATGTCCTTCGATCAGTTTGCCCACCATTTCCAGATGGCTAAATTCCTCGATCGCGATGTCTTGCAACATATCGCGCATCCCTGGGTCTTCCACGTGAAAGGACTGTACCCAATATTGCAAGGCGGCTGAAAGTTCTCCAGTCGCACCGCCAAATTGCTCTAGCAACAATTGTGCATAGCGAGGATTGGCCTCTTTAATCTCAACGTTGTGAATGAGTTCTTTTTTGTGAAAAAACATGATCTATTCTTCCTACTGATGATGATACTAACCATTTCCACAGTGTCGCAAAATGGTATTTATTAGCTTTCTCACAATAGAAGGTGTGATGAGGGAAAACATGGATCTACAGGTTGAGATCGCCTGCTCTGAAGTAGGACATCAGCGAGGTCTGTACCGCTGCTCTGTCGCCCGATATTTGTTGGGCGTAGCGATGATCGCGGCAAAAATGGGTTGTCAAAAGTAATGACTTGGGTGATGAGATGCTCACGAGTTTGGGGGTGCGGCGACGATTCCCGCGATCGCCCACCGATGGTCGACCCCATGACACCACGGCGGATGGTGAGCAAATTATTCCTTAAGTGAAGCGATCTGATTGGGGTGTCATACCCTACGATCAAGTTATTAACCTTGAGATGAGGTCTGTTTCAAGGTCAGAGCGGTTAGACGCACGGTTGGCTGATTTAGAAGCAGAAGTGGCACGCCTGAAACGCACTGTGGAAACTGGGCAACTTGTCAAACCCTGGTGGGAGCAAATTGTTGGAGCGTTTGCGGAAAACTCCGCCTACGATGCAGCGATGCAACTAGGCCAAGCATATCGGGATTCCCGCCGCTCCCAATCGTCAGTCGCGATCGATGCCGTCGATGTACAACCGATCATTTGAGTCGCTGGGCACAATGGACTTAAAGATTGCCGCGATCGCGCTGGTCAATCAAGCAATTTTGTTGACTCGCAACAGTGCTGACTTTGGGCAAATTTCTGGTTTAGCGATTGAGGACTGGACATAGTGCGATCGCCCTGATGAGATGGGCGATCTCTAGATCCGCAATCTCAGGCCGCGATCGCGTGTGGGAGTTGTTGAATTGCCGATTCAGGTGGGCGATCAGATTGAGTGTTGCAGCAAACGCCTGAAGTTTGCTGCAACACTTAACCTGCAGGTCTAAATTGTCAAACAGACCGCAGATTAACCGATCCCGCCCCCTCCTTTAGCCAGGATGGCTTCTACCTGGGTCACATATTTGGCAATCTTGATGACCGTTTGTTTATCTTTTACTGTTGGGTAAGTATTGTATTCCTCCAGCAATTGCAAACAGTACCCCAGTAATTTTTTACTCGAGAGTAATGCCAGCGTGGGATAGAGCTGAGTGTATTTGATGACATCCCAATTGATAGCAGGATTCAGCGATTTTGCCCAATCTTTATATTCGGTTTCCTCTGCTGCGCCACCTTTCTTGGTCAGGCTTTGATTGGAGTATTTTGAAGTGGTCGAAGTACTCGTTTCTTTCCCTCTACTTTGAGAGTAATCGCCTTTGCCACCAAAACCTTCGATCGCGACTTTAAAGCCAACCGAAAACTCTGTTTTCTCCTCTTCTGTTTGAGAATATTCAGAAATTTTGGTGGTTTGGGTGCTCAGCAAGACTCCGCCCAGGGTGAATTTTTTTGGAATGTAGTACCCGCGCTCATTCAGAGTATTAATCAGGTTGACATACTGATCAATTTTATTCTCCACTTGCACAGCCGCCAGAATTTGTGGCTCAAAATCTTTGACCAGATGCAGGTTGCTGAGATCAACTTCCAGATCAACTTTGTTCACCCAAAATTTGCCCGTCAGGTAGGTTGTGACCTCCTTAGAAGTCGTAGATGATTTCTTAGCATACTCGAAACTACTTTCTCCGCCTCCGTAAGGCGTATCCAGAGACATCGACGCTTTATCCACACTGGATAGAGTGATACTCTGTTCCACCTCACTGAAGGATTCTTCAACCTTAACTTCTGTGAGGGAATCGGGTCTGCTGGGCGTGGGCAGTTGGTCACTATGCCAGGGGTTGATACAGGGTTTAACCGTTCTGGTTAAGCCTTTGTCAGAGGTCGTCAAACCTTTGTAAATCTCGACGTTATCGAACAAGGCTAACTTGTGATTGTCATCCAGTTGCTTGTAGATATCGACCGATTTATCCGGATTTTCTAACCCAATTGTGAGCGTTCCAATGAGTAAGGATTTTGCTCCGTCATCACCGACTAATTGCTTTAATGTCACAGCACTTTCGTCTTTGACATCGATTGGGGCATTTCGCAACAAGAATCCGTCTTCTGAAGTCATGAAGCCTGATTGAGTCAATTTTGCTCGAATATCTTTGAGGGATGCATCGAGGGGCAAAGGAAAATTTTTCCTGCTGCCATCTGTTTTTTCGACGAGCACTGGCAGGGTCATTGTGACGACCGATTTATCTGTGAGCGTTCCAATGAGTAAGGATTTTTCTCCGTCATCACCGACTAATTGCTTTAATGTCAT
>JAIXVO010000741.1 GCA_027482985.1 Cyanobacteriota bacterium | reverse complement strand
TTGGTAATGCAGTTCCACCTTTGTTGGCGTACGCTGTAGCAAAATGTTTACGTTCAGATCTGATAACTGCAGCCGGAAAAGTGGGTAATACTACCTTGAGTAGTCTCTATTATCCAGTGCAATATGAGCAACCTCAGCTATGCAGTTCGCCAATTGGTTGATTCTAACCTCAGTTGGTTTCTAGAGTCTAGAAATACGGTTGGAGAGAGGGCAGGTAGAGAAAGAGCCATCAATATCAATAAAGTAGTCTTCAATGAGTGGTTCCCAGCCTTAACTGAGTTAGATCGAAATGCAAAGAAGGTTGATGTGCAATGTCGTTACTACTCTGCTGTAGGAAGTGAACTCACAAATAGGATAATTACTGAATCTCGTCCTATCCGTCTTCAAGGTGGGGATAAGAACTGGCGGTTGGCTGGAGACGCAATTGAAGGCGAGTTTTATGGCACTATTCGAAGCGGTGATTTAATGGTCATGGGTTTTGACAAAAGCACAAGGACTCTTTCTTGGCTTTGTATCCGTGGTACTAGTGGACAACCATATCGTGCTATTCCTGACCTGGAAAGTGAGGTTTACCAGAATCTTCTAAGCCTGCTTGGAAAATCTCAACGCAGTATGTGGCAACTCAAAGATGGGCAAGCTTTAGATGTGATTGAGCAAGTAAAGCTAATTTACCCAAATGCTGGGGATTTGCTTATGCAATCACAGCTAGAGTTAGCTTTGCGATCAGAAGGTGTTGTACTCAAATATATTGATGCTGATGAAGCAGCTTCACCTTTTAGCGTTGAGCTACCCGAATACTTCCCTATAGCGGGTGATCGTCGGCAAAGAGCTATGCGTGAAATTCGGTTACGACGAGGACAACCAGAATTTCGTAAAAAGCTACGCCGACAATATGGCGATCAATGTATGATCTCTGGCTGTAATCTCATTGATGTTGTTGAAGCAGCCCATATTTCCCCTTATAGGGGTAAAGAGGACAACAATCCCAGCAATGGTCTATTACTTCGAGCGGATCTGCACACTATTTTCGACTTAGATTTGCTTGGAATTCACCCAAATACCTTAGAAATTCAGTTGCACCCAATTGTTATGAATGCTGGCTACAGCCACTTCAGTAATACTCGTCTTATACATCCTACTACAGTACGCCCTAGCCAAGCTGCCTTAGCATCAAGATGGGTACAATTTCAGATGCGTTTAAGAGCCTGATTGCTAAAGTATTTAGCTAGATTTAATGAAATACATACGCCCTATAAATAATCTCTCGGTCACTGTCTCAATAGATAAATTGAAGCAGCCCAAAATCTTATCATATTGACATGTTCTAGTTAATTAGCCGTTTTAAGGTGTTATTCAGATGCGGAGGGATTAATATTAAATTTGGATAATTAACCTGAATCTTCCTTGACGAGATCCACTTTCAGGGAATTAGCCCAGTAAGTTAACTATATTTTTTGAATTAGAAACTGGGGATGCTTAGATTAATCGGTACATAAATTTTGTCGTTGCGCGATCGCTCTATTTGCTCCTGATGTAGACGGCAGGTTTAAACTCAAGATGTCGTTTGAAGTCGTGAACCACAGCTTGAAGTTCGTCTGTGCTGCCAAACTTTTTGCCCTCTGCCCAATTTTTGCGATCGATCGTGCCGACGACAAAGTAATTCTCGGCATTGGCATCGGAGTTGAACTGAACACAGATAGTCGCAATCAGTTGGTCTAATTGATCTTTGTGCGCAATGAGTAACTCACAGGCGGGACAGTAGCGGCAGGTTTTATTCAATGCGAGCGGTTGCATTGGAAACACATGAATAAAGAGAGGCAGTTTCCGTTGCTTCGTTTTGCCATCACATTTAGGACACTGTGTAAATCGAGCATCGGTGTAAGGATTTAAGAAAAAATCAAATTGGGGAGGCAGTTGCCCAAATTGGGGAGTTTTCTTTTGTTTAGCCATCGATTCACTGGAAGTTAAGTCGTTGTTCTTCGGCAAAATCTTGAAAAGACCAGGATTTGCCAACCTCAAAATCGTCTAACCCGTGCTGAATGCCTGCGATCGCTGCTGCTATATCTTGGGCTTCCCACGCTAACGCACTTGCTAATAACTCAGATGCAACAGCATTCAGATCTTGCCCTTGCTGGCTTGCTTTATGGCGCAGTAATGCTTCTAATTCAGGACTTAAGGTAATTTCAATTGCCATTGACTCTTTCTCCAGTGAGGAGCATTGCCCCGCATTCTAGCAAAAATCGCGATCGCCCTTTGGGGCTTCGCTATAATTGAACGCATTCATTCTGTTTCAGATGCTTATGCCTACTAGCGTCAATTTGCCAGAAACGCCTGAACAACTTGCTGCCCTAGTAGAGCGGATCCAGGCAGGTGAGGAACTGGTGTTGACCAAAGCGGGAATTGCGATCGCGCGTTTAGTGCCGACACAGCCCCGCATTCCTAGCCAGGACAAAGGCAAGGTGATCATTGCAGATGGTTTCAACGCTCCGCTTCCAGATGAGATTCTGAATGATTTTCTCAATCCTGCTTAAATAAATGGACATCCTGCTTGATACCCACACTTTTCTATGGTGGGTTACAGATGATCCACAACTTTCAGTCCCGGTTCGCACCCTCATTGCTAACCCTGCCAATACAATTTACTTCAGCGTTATCAGTGCTTGGGAAATCGTCATCAAGCAGCAATCTGGGAAGCTCACGCTGCCAGAAGCCGCAGCAACCTACATTCCCGCTTGCCTCAATGCCAACCGCTTTATGACTCAAGCGGTTGGACTGAAGCACGTTCTTAAAATCGCTTCACTGCCCGACTATCACCGTGATCCATTCGATTCGATCGCCTGTTGATTGCCCAAAGTCAAGTTGAGCAGATCCCCATTGCGACCGTCGATGCCTTAATTACCCAATACCCAGTTGATGTCATTTGGTAACTCCATCAAACTAAAAAGCGATAGAAGGCAAACCCTCTACCGCTTTTAGCTTTTTATCTCAAGAACCTATTCAACCGCTTGCGGCATCAGTTCGCGTTTTTCGCCGGGGCGAACGACGACCTGACCACCTTCATCGACATCGACCAGAGCCGTATCGCCATCTTTTACTCGGCCAGAGAGGATTTCCTCAGCTAGCGAGTCTTCCAGCAATCGCATAATCGCTCGCCGCAAGGGACGTGCCCCATAGCTGGGGTTGTAGCCCTCTTCCACCAGGCGATCTTTGAACTTCTCGGTCACTTCCAGAACAATGCCCTGTTCACCCAGGCGACGGAACACCTCGTTGAGCATGATGTCGGCAATTTCCTTGACCTCATCCTTCTTGAGTTGACGGAAGACGATGATTTCGTCGACTCGGTTCAAGAATTCAGGGCGGAAGTACTGTTTCAGTTCTTCGTTCACCAGGGAGCGGATGCGGTTGTATTGCGACTCTTCTTCATTTTCCGAAGTGAAGTCGAAGCCCAGACCGCCGCCACCTTTCTCAATCACCTTCGAACCAATGTTCGAGGTCATGATCAGGAGGGTGTTCTTGAAGTCCACTGTGCGTCCCTTGGCATCGGTCAGGCGACCATCTTCCAGGATTTGCAGCAACATGTTGAACACATCAGGGTGCGCTTTCTCGATTTCATCGAACAGCACTACAGTGTAAGGCCGACGACGGACAGCCTCGGTCAACTGACCGCCTTCGTTATACCCGACGTAGCCTGGAGGCGACCCGATCAACTTGGAAACGGTATGACGTTCCATGTATTCGGACATGTCAAGGCGGATCATCGCTTCTTCGGAACCGAAGAAGTAAGAGGCCAACGCCTTCGTCAGTTCCGTTTTACCAACCCCAGTAGGCCCAGAGAAGATAAAGGACGCGATCGGACGATTAGGATTCTTCAACCCGACTCGTGCCCGCCGGATGGCGCGAGACACAGCTTTCACCGCTTCATCCTGACCGATGAGCCGCTGATGTAAGGTGTCTTCCATGTGCATCAACTTCTCGGATTCGGACTCAGTGAGTTTATTCACTGGGACACCAGTCCAAGACGCGACGATTTGGGCGATGTCCTCTTCCGTCACTTCCGGTTGAGACGCATCTTCACCTGTCGTTTCGTTTTTCTTGGTTTGAGCGATCGCCCGAATCTCGGCTTTAATCTCCATCTCACGATCGCGCAGTTGTCCAGCTCGGTCGAAGTTTTGGGAACGAACGGCATCATCTTTGTCCTTCAGGACTTGACGCAGTTCCTTATCCAATTCCTTCGCGGCGGGTGGCAGTTGGGAGTTAAGCAACCGCACCCGTGAACCCGCTTCATCGATCAAGTCGATCGCTTTATCGGGTAAGAAGCGATCGCTGATGTAGCGATCCGACAACTTGGCAGCGGCTTCCAGCGCCACATCCAAAATCTTGAGTTTATGGTGTTGTTCGTAGCGTTCCCGCAGACCGCGCAGAATTTCGATCGTTTCATCAACGGTCGGTTCACCCACCATCACAGGTTGGAAACGGCGTTCCAGAGCCGCATCCCGTTCGATGTGTTTACGGTACTCATCCAGCGTCGTCGCCCCGATACATTGCAATTCACCCCGTGCCAGAGCTGGCTTCAGGATGTTTGCCGCATCGATCGCGCCTTCTGCCGCACCCGCTCCAATCAGCGTGTGAACTTCGTCAATCACCAGGATGACGTTTCCAGCGGAGCGGATTTCATCCATGATCTTCTTCAAGCGTTCTTCAAACTCACCCCGATACTTGGTGCCAGCGACCAGCAACCCGATATCTAAAGTGACAACGCGCTTATCTTCCAGAATGTCCGGCACATCATCATTTGCAATCCGTTGTGCCAAACCTTCCGCGATCGCGGTCTTCCCAACCCCCGGCTCACCAATCAGGACAGGGTTGTTTTTCGTCCGCCGACCCAGAATCTGGATCACCCGTTCAATTTCCTTCTGCCGACCCACAACCGGATCTAGTTTGCCTTCAGCCGCAAGCTGAGTCAGGTTGGAACCAAACTCGTCCAGCGTGGGGGTCTTCGTCCGACCTTGAGAACCACCTGAAGTAACTTCAGCGGTTTCGCCCAACATCCGAATGACTTGAGTCCGTACCTTCGACAGGTCTACACCCAGGTTTTCCAGAACTCGTGCTGCAACGCCTTCACCTTCACGAATGAGACCGAGTAGGAGGTGCTCCGTCCCAATGTAGTTGTGCCCGAGTTGGCGAGCTTCTTCCAAAGACAATTCCAGGACTCGTTTGGCGCGCGGGGTAAAGGGAATTTCTACCGCGACAAAACCAGAGCCTCGACCGATAATCTTCTCAACCTCAATCCGAGCGTCTTTTAAGTTGACACCCATCGATTTCAGGACTTTGGCAGCGACGCCAGTTCCTTCTCCGATCAGACCCAGGAGGATCTGTTCCGTCCCTACGAAATTATGCCCCAGTCGGCGAGCTTCCTCCTGGGCAAGCATAATGACTTTGATGGCTTTTTCTGTGAAGCGTTCAAACATGGCGTATTTCCTATCACCTGCGCTTGCCGGTACTGCTGATTTTAGCATAGGGAAATCTCCTAACTGTCTGAGATAAACAGTCGGTGATGTTCGTGATCTCCGTACCTGACGTGCTCAATTGGGTGGGATATGGGAAAAAACGGCCCAAGGGGAGATGTTAATCGGGGAAGGGACGCTAGTCAAGCGGGAAGGGGAAGGAATGGGACGGAGAGGAAGGGAGAGAAAGGAAGAGAGAGAAGAAGGAAGAGAGAGAAGAAGGAAGGAAGGGAGAACGCAACCCTCGTAGAGACGTGCCGCTGGTACGTCTCCATCGAGAGACGATCGGAAAGGCACACAACCCTCGTAGAGACGCGCCGCTGGCACGTCTCCCGCCGGGAACCCAAGGTAGGCAGGATTGGAGAGACGCGGTGGGGACAGGTCTATGTGAGAATTCAAAAGGCAACAGACCCGCGATCGCCCCAGCGCCAGCAACCGATCGCGCCAACTGCCGTGGGCAAACCCCTCTGCCTTCTGCCCTCTGCCCTCACTCCCGGAGGAAGCCTTGAAAGTATTGCAGTTACAGCCCTTAACGGCAGACTTACTGCCAGCGGTCTTAGAACTCGATCGCAGCAGTTTGGGGAAACTGTGGAATGCGGATGGCTATTTGCGGGAGATTGACAGCCCAAATAGTGATTTGCTGATTTTTCAGCTGCCTCAAATGGGGGCGGCGACACCCGCGATCGCGGCGTTGGGGTGTGCCTGGGCGATTTTGGAGGAGTGCCATATCACGATTCTGGCGGTGCAACCGGATTTACAGCGGCAGGGATTGGGGCAGGCGATGTTGGTGGCGTTGTTGCAGGCGGCTCAGCAGCGGCAGTTGGAACGGGCGACGTTAGAAGTCAGAGTGTCGAATACGACGGCGATCGCGCTTTATCAAAAATTTGGCTTTCGGGAGGCGGGGCGACGGCGACGGTACTACCAGGATACGGGGGAGGATGCGCTGGTGATGTGGCGGGGCGGCATCCATCATCCTGAGTTTCCGGCGGTGCTGCGGGAGTGGCAGGAAATGGCTCGCGATCGCCTGCGCCAGTCGGGTTGGGGCATTGCCGAATGGAACATCGATGACGCACAACTGTAAACTGGTAGAGTTACCTAATTTTGTCTATTGCTACAGACGAGGACGGATATCTAGAGATGGGATCGACTCCAAGCACCATGCAACCAACGGGGCGGCAATATTTAGCGGATGCCGTCACTGCCAAGACTTCTCCTAACCAACTGCTGTTTCCCATCACTGCCCAAGTCACGGCAACCGATCATCTGGCGATCGGCGGCTGTGAAGTGACTGATCTGGTGCAAAAGTTTGGTTCACCGCTCTATATATTAGATGAGGCCACGCTCCGCCAAACTTGCCAGCAATATCGGGATGCTTTCGCTCAACACTATCCCGGTGCTTCACAGGTAATTTACGCCTCAAAAGCCTGGAGTTGTCTGGCGGTCTGCGCGATCGTGCGATCGGAAGGATTGGGCATTGATGTGGTGTCCGGGTGTGAACTGGTCACGGCGCTGGAAGCTGGGTTTGACCCCGCCAAAGTTTATTTTCACGGGAATAACAAGTCTGCGGAGGAACTGGAACTGGCGATCGCTGCTCGCTGTACGGTGATCGTGGATAACTGGCATGAGTTGAAGACGCTGGTGGCGATCGCGGCAAGAATGAGCCAGGAGTCAGGAGTCAGGAGTCAGGAGTCAGGCTTCGACGTGAGCGCTCAGCCGAACGGAGGCACCAGTCAGGGGGAAACGTTGCCTGTCCGGATCATGATTCGGTTAACGCCGGGGATTGAGTGTCATACCCATGAGTACATTCGCACGGGACACCTGGACAGCAAATTTGGCTTTGATCCGAATCAACTGGATGAAGTGTTTCAGTTCATTAGCCAGCAATCGACCCTCACCTGTGTCGGGCTGCATGCTCACATTGGCTCCCAAATCTTTGAACTGCAACCCCACCAGGATTTGGGCGGGGTGATGGTGCAGTGGTTGACGAAAGCCACGCAGTACGGCTTACCGATTCAGATTCTCAATATTGGCGGCGGCTTGGGCATTTGCTACACCGAGAACGACGATCCACCGACCATTGAGGCATGGGTGCAGGTGGTGGCGACCGCTGTTGCGAAAGCGTGTGAGGCGCAAAACGTGCCCTACCCCCTGTTGATTTCGGAACCGGGGCGATCGCTGGTCGGATCGGCTTGCGTCACCGCCTACACAGTCGGCGGGCAAAAAACGATTCCTGGCATCCGCACCTATATTGCGGTCGATGGTGGCATGTCGGATAATCCGCGCCCGATTACCTATCAATCGGTGTACCGAGCCGTGGTCGCCAATCGGATGTCTGCTCCCGCCGATCAAACCGTCACGATCGCTGGGAAACACTGCGAATCCGGTGACATCCTGATTAAAGATGCGCAATTGGCGGCGACGGAATCGGGCGATATTCTCGTCATCCCGGCAACAGGGGCATACAATTACAGCATGTCGTCAAACTACAATCGCATTCCCCGTCCGGCGGCGGTCTTAGTGCATGGGGGCGATGCTAACCTGATTCTGCAACGGGAAACCTATGTGGATTTGATGCGGCAGGATCGGTTGCCAGAACGCTTGCGCGATTGATGACGAAGACTGGATTTCAATGCGACTTGAGTGATTAGAACCGCAACCAGACACGGGGTTCAAACTGATCGATGGGGGAGTTAGGGATGAATTGGCTAGACGATCCTGGCTGGATATCATCCCTGTGTCTGGTTGCCCAAAATCCGGTGGCTCGGTTTTTGCCGGAAACGCTCGCCGAAACCGCCTGGGCTTTAG
>JAIXVO010000734.1 GCA_027482985.1 Cyanobacteriota bacterium | reverse complement strand
TGCTACTGCTGTCAGCGCGGATGTTGGTGTTGGTACCGGCGTTTGCCCTAGTTTGGTGGTTTCGCTGGCTTGTAAGGCTTTTTCGGTGACCGTGCGGGTGGTGATGTCCCGCGCTACCCACAAGACGGTGTGACCGGATAGGGGGGAAACACTGGCCGTAAACCAGCGCTCCTGCCCCGCGATCGCGAGACAATATTCCAGCGTGACAGTTTTTTGGGTGTCTAAGGCCGCTTGGATGTAGCGATGATGGATCGTGGCTTGCTCCAGGGGAAGGGCCTCGTAGACCGTGAAGTTGAGCTGATCTTTGGCCGGTTTGACCAGTTGATCGGTCGGGCTAGTGGGGGCAATGTCTAAACACCGCCCTTCGCGGTCATAGACGATGATAGTGTCGGGCATTGCCGCAATGAGGGCACGCATTTCCGCTTCTGATGCTCGCAGTGCCTCTTCCACTTGTTTGCGATCGCTGATGTCTGTCATTACTCCATCAATACAGTCATCTTCCAGGTTGAACCGAGCGGAAAATAACCCCCAAAAAACGGAGCCGTCCTTGCGCCGAAATTGCGTTTCAAAGTTTTGAATACAGCCCTGCACTTTCAACAAATTTAAAGCGCGGGGTCGATCTTTGGGATCAAGATATAAATCCGTGGAGCGTTTGACGTTGATGAGTTCATCAGCCGAATCGTACCCCAACGTCTCTAACATCCGCTGATTGGCATCCAAAATCATGCCATCTTCCAACCGAATCCGAAAAATGCCAACCTGAGAATTATCAAAGATATTGCGGAATTTGGATTCGTTTTGGCGTAATCTTAGTCTCATCTGCCGTTGGATATACAGCAAACCCAAAACTGCACTTACCAAACTCACTACAGAGAGCGTGTAAAACCCGATCTCGTAAGCCTGTGTCCGCCTTAACTCCTGTAGATAAGCCTGCTCATAAGCGGTGACTAAATCTGCGTTTTGAGCGGCAGTTGGTAAATTCAGCAATGTTTTGAGGGCATCAGGTTGAGTGCGAGCGGGTTGAATTAAGGCTTGTTTTTGTTGCCAGGTTTGCTGATAAGTTTGGCGGAGTTGCGTCAGTCGAGCTTGCGTGCCAGCGTCAAGATAGGTTGGCAGTTGTTCCAGTTCGCTGTGGATTTGATTCAACGCTGCGACATCGGCTGCGATCGCACTAGACTCTGACAATAAATTATTCACTTGTAGCAGTAAATTTTGATTTAATCGCGCCTCCAAAACTTGCGCTTGCTGGAGGGCATTTGTATATTGAACGTGGGTTGAATCATCAATCGTGTTCGACTTGCGCCATAGATAGTAAGCAGAAGTCCCTACACTCATCAGTGTGAGTAAGAGCAGGAGAGGCAATCCCCATTGGGCTTTCTTCTTCAAGCGATCGGGGTTAAAGGCGTTCAGAATCGGCGGCTGGTTCATCCTAAATGCGGGGGGGGAGGATAAGGGTCAGAAAGACCAATAGACGCATGCTATTTTGACAAATGCTTTTAAGTTAACTAGAAAACGGTTGAATTTGGATAACAAGAGTATAATTCTTTCCTTAATCGCACTTTATTTCGCCCTTGACTAGACGATAGCGTTTATGAATGCCAGCCAATCTGCTAAAGGCGATATTTTACTGGTTGATGATACTCCCGATAATCTCCGATTATTATCGACGATGCTCGTGGAGCAAGGCTATGAAGTGCGTAGCGTCCGCAGTGGGAAATCCGCGCTGATGGGCGTGCAGGCGCAAGCCCCAGATTTAATTCTGCTCGATATCAATATGCCAGAAATGAATGGCTATGAGGTCTGTCAACGACTCAAAGCCAATCCAGAGACGCAAGCCATCCCCATCATCTTCATCAGTGCCCTGAACGAAGTCTTTGATAAGGTCAAAGCCTTTACAGTCGGCGGCGTGGACTACATCAGCAAGCCCTTCCAGATCGAAGAAGTGTTGGTGCGGGTGGAAAACCAACTGCAAATTCAACGCTTACAACTTGAGTTGCAGCGATCGCTAGAACAGGAGCGGGCGCTCAACCAGCGGATTGAACAACTAGCAGCGACGGAAGAACGGAACCGGATTGCGCGGGACATTCACGACTCCCTGGGGCATGCCCTGGTGGCCCTCAACATTCAAATGGAAACAGCCTTAACACTATGGAAAGACAATCCTCAGAAAGCCTACGAATTTCTCGTGGAAGCCAAACAGTTGGGTTCAGAGGCGCTCCAGGCAACTCGGCAGTCGGTTGCCGATATCCGCTTTGACCCCTTAAAAGGACGACCTCTGGAAGCGGCCATTCGGGACCTAACCGAGGAATTTCGGCGCACGACCAATATTCAACCTAATTGCACGATCCAACTGGCTCAACCCTTATCCAATAATCTCAGTACAATTTTGTATCGGATTGTGCAGGAGGGCTTAACTAATATCTGTAAACATGCGGAAGCAACAGCTGTCACCCTGCACTTAAAATCTTCTGAGCAGGATTTAAGCTTACTGCTGCAAGATAATGGGAGAGGGTTTCAGCTTGACCAGAATCGCAGTGGGTTTGGTTTACAGGGGATGCAAGAGCGAGTGACAATGCTGGGTGGAGAGTTAGAGATTACCAGCCAACCCGGAGCTGGATGTCAGGTGAAAGCCTTACTGCCAGTTCATTTGGTTTAACGGCAGAATCGCCGTCCACTTCAGTGGTAGAATATTAAAATATGCTACACGCAAAAATTAATAAACCTATGATTAAACTCGTCTTGGTTGAGGATCAGGAAATTGTACGCCGGGGCTTAAAAACCTTATTGGAAATTAAGCCCGATTTGCAGGTGATTGGCGAAGCGGGTAATGGGCAACAGGCGATCGACTTGGTGGATACCTGTTACGCCCAATCCGAGCCACCCGATGTAGTGCTGATGGATATTCGGATGCCCGTGATGTGTGGCGTGGCGGCGACGCAGCAGTTATGTCAAAGATATGCTGACATCAAGATTCTAGTCTTAACCACGTTTGACGATACGCACTATGTTACGGAGGCGTTACGATACGGAGCCAAGGGTTATTTGCTCAAAGATACGCCATCAGATGAATTGGCGGAAGTGATTCGCTCCATCGATCGCGGCTATACCCAATTTGGTCCCGGCATCCTCGAAAAACTGATTGCCACCACGCCCGTCATGGCGGCAGATAAACCCGCCGAATTACCCCCCGGCTTTACCGATCTGACTTCGCGGGAGCGGGAAGTGTTACGCCTGATTGCCACAGGCGCGAATAATCGGGAGATTGCCCAAGCCTTATTCTTGACAGAAGGCACCGTCCGCAACCATATTTCCCACATTTTGACTCGGTTAAACCTGCGCGATCGCACCCAGGCGGCGATCGTCGCTAACTCGGTGCTCCCGTGGTTAGACAGGGTGACGACCTGACTCCCACTGCCTTCATTTCATCCTGACTCCGGCAGGCAGAAGATCAATCTTCTGCCTGTTGTCGTTTGGGCCAGTTGTGGGCGCTAGGACGATGGCGGCAATGACAAATGTCATGAATTAGAGATGACATTTAGGAGATGCTCCCCGCACGGGTGTTGCTTATCCTAGAACTATCGGCGCACTGAATACAGCCGAATTTTCAGCCCCCAAATTCACTGATTCCTAAGGATGAACTGAAATGCAACTCGTCTATCGTGGTCAAACCATTCACTGTCCGGCGCAACCTGTCGCCTCTGCAATGCTGCCCAAAGCGATGAATTGGCGCTATCAAGTGACCGATCAGCCCTGTGCCGATCCAAGTTTATTATCCGCTCCGAAACATTACCAGCCGCATGCCATGAACTGGCGGTTTGAGTCGGTGCTTAGAGCTTAGAAGGATAAATTAAGCTCCTTTAGACTGAACATCTTGCTCGTCTGTCCGAATGAGATGCCCATCCCATACAGTCACCAGTGATTGACTGCTGATCTTTAGTTGAATTGCATTGTGATCGCCCCCATCCCAATTATGAAATACTCCTACTCTAGTCAAACATTTGCGATTGCCCCCACGCGCTCAGTCAATTCCACGATTTCCCCGACTGATGCTGGCTTAGGTTTCTGTATTCTGACGCTGCCCCTCATCTTGGTGGTAGCGGTTCTCGGTTATCGCCACCACCGCGCCAAAAAGCTCCAACTGCAAGTCTTGCGGTTAGAACGACTCTGGCATCTGAGTGCCGGACACGATTCCATCAAGGAATGATTTTGATTTCAGCATTCCGGTTTTGCTCTAGCCATTGAGGCAAATGCCCTGCCACACCATAGCAGGGCATTTTTCTTGGCGTGGCGATCGCCCGTCAATTTGGAACGTGAATTGCCAGCGACTCTCCCCAAGCATTGTTGTTTCGAAATCGAGTAGCGCTGCGGCTAAGAGTTCCCATTACTCAATCGAGAGGGTTTGGATCTGAGTGGCAAGGGTTAAAGTCAGCGAACCTCACCAGCGGATGAGTTGTCGCAAAATCAGCGATCGCCCTGATCGGCAAGGGGATTAACCCAATCGCTGAGACCTTCGCCCAGCAGTGACAAACCTGTGACCATGAGCGTGAGGGCCAGACCAGGAAAGAGCGTCGTCCACCAGACATCACCCGTGGAGAGACCGTCTAAGGCTTGTTTCAGATCGTAGCCCCACTCTGGGGTTTCTTCCGGTAAGCCTAAGCCCAGAAAGCCCAAACCGCCGAGGATGAGAATCGCATCCGCAATGTTGAGCGTCAGCAGGACGGGCACACTCTGAACGACATTGAGCAATAGGTAACGGGTCATGATGCGCCAGGTCGAAGCCCCCGTTGCCTGAGCCGCTTCCACAAACAACTCATTTTTGACGCTGACAGTCTGGTTCCGTACCAAGCGGAAATATTGCGGAATGTAAGCAATGCTCAGAGCGATCGCGGCATTTACCACCCCGCGCCCCAACACAAAGGCCAGCGTGACGGCAATCAACAACGTCGGCAAAGTAAAGATCGCATCCATCCCGAACACCAACACCCGATCCAGCCGCCCTCCCAGATACCCACTCACCATTCCCAAGGGCACACCCACCCCCAAACTAAAAATCGTTGCCAGAATCACCACTTGCCAAGCGGCCTGAGTGCCAAACAGGGTGCGCGAAAACACGTCATACCCCAGTCGGGTCGTGCCAAACCAATGTTGGGC
>JAIXVO010000438.1 GCA_027482985.1 Cyanobacteriota bacterium | reverse complement strand
TGTGTCTCGAAGTTTTTCCACCCGCTCAACTTGTTTTTCCTGATCCTGGTCTGGAAGAAGCAGGCAGAAGAATATCTCCAAAAAAGTGGCTTGACTTATACAATCGTTCGTCCTGGCGGGTTGAAAAGTGTGGATCAGCCCGAACCCCCCGTGCAGCTCGTGATGTCGCCTGCCGATACCCTATTTGAAGGCAGCATTCCCCGCCTGCTGGTGGCACAAGCCTGTGTTGCTGCCCTCTCCACCCCCAGCGCCCGCAACAAAATTGTGGAAGTGGTCGCCCGCGAAGAAGCGCCCGCCCAGCCCATCCCCGACCTGTTTGCCACCATCGCCTGACGCAAAAGCGGGTGCCAATCGAGCGCAATTCCCAAGATTTTTTAGCACTCAGGAGTCTAGAGTGCTAAAGTCAATTTTGGAGAATTGCGCGAGTAGGAACTATGGCAAAGATTGTTGTATTTAACGAAGAGTCCCGGCAAGCGCTGGAACGTGGGGTGAATGCCTTAGCCGATGCGGTGCGGGTCACCCTCGGCCCCCGGGGACGCAACGTGTTGCTGGAGAAGAAATTCGGCGCCCCGCAAATCGTGAACGATGGCATCACGATCGCCAAAGAAATTGAGTTAGAAGATCCCCTGGAAAACACGGGGGCGCGGTTGATCCAGGAAGTCGCCTCGAAAACGAAGGATCTGGCGGGGGATGGGACGACCACGGCGACCGTGTTGGCTCAAGCCATGATCCACGAAGGCTTGAAGAACGTGGCAGCGGGGACGAATCCGGTGGCACTCCGGCGCGGTATCGAGAAGGCCGTCGCTAAATTGCTGGAAGAAATCAAAGCCGTCGCCAAGCCCGTGGAAGGGAATGCGATCGCCCAGGTGGCCACAGTTTCTTCTGGGAATGATGAAGAAGTCGGCGCGATGATTTCGCAGGCGATGGATAAAGTTGGACGGGATGGCGTGATCACCGTCGAAGAATCGAAGTCCCTCGCCACTGAAATGGAAGTCGTGGAAGGGATGCAGCTCGATCGCGGCTATCTGTCCCCCTACTTCGTGACCGATACCGATCGCATGGTGGCGGAATACGAAAATATGGTGATCTTGCTGACGGACAAAAAAATCAGCTCGATTCAAGAACTTGTGCCCGTGTTGGAACGAGTGGCACGGGCGGGTCAACCCCTGCTGATCATGGCCGAAGACATTGAAGGGGAAGCCCTGGCAACGCTGGTGGTGAACCGTTTACGCGGCGTGTTGGCGGTGGTTGCGGTGAAAGCTCCCGGCTTTGGCGATCGCCGGAAATCCATGCTGCAAGACATCGCCGTCCTGACAGGCGGACAAGTGATCTCAGAAGAGATCGGTCTGAGTCTGGATACTGTCAGCCTTGAGATGCTGGGCAATGCGCGGAAAGTCACCATTTCTAAGGACAATACGACCATCGTTTCCGGTGGCGAAGATTCCGAAGATGTCAAGAAGCGGATTGTGCAATTGCGGCAAGAACTCGATCGCTCCGATTCTGACTACGATCAGGAGAAGCTGCAAGAACGGATCGCGAAATTGTCCGGTGGGGTTGCGGTGATTAAAGTCGGTGCCGCCACCGAAACCGAACTCAAGGATCGCAAGCTGCGGATTGAAGATGCCCTCAACGCGACCAAAGCGGCTGTGGAAGAAGGTATTGTCCCCGGTGGTGGCGTTACCCTGATTCATCTGGCCGCCAAAGTCAACGATATCAAGTCGCAACTGACTGTGGAAGAACAAATTGGGGCAGACATTGTGATCAAAGCCCTGGAAGCCCCCCTCTCTCAAATTGCCACCAATGCGGGTGTAGAAGGTGCCGTGATCGTCGAGAAAGTCCGCGATATGGACTTCAACTTCGGCTATAACGCCCTCACCAACCAGTTCGAAGACATGATCGCCGCTGGGATTGTTGACCCTGCCAAGGTCGTGCGATCGGCGTTACAAGATGCTGGATCGATCGCCGGGATGGTGCTCACCACCGAAGCCCTGATCGTCGAGAAGCCTGAGAAGAAAGCCGCAATGCCCGCTGATGGTGGCATGGGCGGCATGGGCGGCATGGGCGGCATGGGTGGCATGGGTGGTATGGGTGGCATGGGGATGATGTAGGAAGAAGGGAGGGAGAGGGAGAGGGAGGGAGGAAGAGGAAGGGAAAGGGAGAGAGAGGAAGGGAGAAGAGGAGACAGGAGTCAGGAGTCAGGAGAAAAAGGGGAAAGGGCGTTGCGGTCATTGGTAAAGCGCTAAACTTCCCATTCCCACACCTTCTTTCCCTCCCCTTCCACGCCCTTACTTCCCTCACCTCCCTCACCTCCCTCACCTCCCTCCCATTCCTTCCCCTCCCTCTACACCCCGTATGTCTGCAAATACGCAGTCATGAGGACTTTCGTTTCGGCGATGAGCTGTTGGCGAAAGGTGCGATCGCCCGTTAGCGAGAGCCACAGGAGTTCGTTCACGGTTTTGAGGGCGACGGTGGCGATCAGGTCGCATTGGGCGGGGGCGAGGGTGGGATTGCGACGGGCGAGAAATTGGGCCAGTTCGAGGCCGATTTGGGGATCGAATTCGTTGTAAGTGGCGGCATCGGCGACGGTCATGAGATCGATCATCTGTGAGAGCACGGCTTGATAGCCGGGATGATCGATCGCGAATTGGTCGAAGGCATCCACCATGCGATCGACGTAAACCGCAATCGGGACGGTGGCGAGTTCGGCATGGAGTTGGACGAATAACTGATATTCCTGCTCAAAGTAGCGGTGCGCTAGGGCTTTGAGGAGCGCGGCTTTGTCGGGAAAAAATTGATATAGGGAGCCGACGGGCACTTGGGCTTGAGTCGCGATTGCCCGTGTGGTGGTTTGCTCATAACCCACTTCAATGAACAATTGCTCGGCGGCATCCAGAATTTGTTGCACTCGCTCCTGACTGCGGGCTTGCTTGGGTTGCCGCCGCAGGGAGGTTGCTTGGTCCAGCGTTTCAGCCATTGTGATCCCGCCCTTGACAAAACATGAACACTGTTCATATATTGAGAACATGAACGATGTTCACTTTTATTCTACTGGTTAGAGGTCATCCATGCACGGATTCAACCCGCAAGTTCACCCTGCTCAGGCCGTCTCCACGCTGCGGCGATCGCGGCCTCAGTCGTCGGTCTGGTCTACGGTCAAAGGCTGGCTGCAAGGGGTGCGCGGCACGACAGCCTTTATTCAACTCTTGTTTGATGACAGCGGCAATCTGGCTCCGATTGATGAATTGAGTTTGAGTTTGTTAGACAGTCCCGCTTTTGAGCTAGCGGTGATGCAGATGAAACGCGACCCAGCGATCGCGGCTCTGATCGAGGAGCGATACTTGCCCCCCGCCCCGGATCTCGATCAACTCCGACAATTGCCCCCCGATTCCCTGGGTTATGTTTATGCCAGTAATTTGACCCAAAATGGCTTTGACCCCATTCAGGCCGAGATTCCCATCACCTCCGATATCAGTTATGTCGAATCCCGCTGGCAACAAACTCACGACATTTGGCACGTGATCACGGGCTTTGATCCCAGCGACATTGGCGAGATGGGTTTGCAAGCCTTCTACCTGGCGCAGTTTCAGCTCCCCCTCTCCAGCCTGCTAATTGCCAATGCCTTGATTAGTGCCACCGTCTTAAAACCAGCAGCACTATCACCCCTGCTGACCGCGATCGCCCAGGGTTGGGACATGGGACAAACTGCCCGACCCTTGATTGCCCAAAAATGGGAGACAGCCTGGGAGAAACCCGTTGCCGTGTGGCGGCAGGAATTGCACATTCAACCCGACGGCGACGCATGAGACACGCATTCACTGGGCGGTTATTCCGCCGCACTTATCCCTGGTTGCCGCTGTTAGTGCTGGGTGGGCAGGTACTCATCAGGCAAGGTACGGCGCGCGATCGCTGGCGCTGTTGGGGCTTACTCGCACAAATTGATTTCGCCAGTTTAATCGCGATCGCAATGGATGTGATGCAACCAGAATTTTGGCTCACCTAGACAATCCACCCCAGAACTTTTATATCGGCGTTGCTGAATGGTGGCATGAATTGCCCTCATCCCCAGCCCTTCTCCCCAGGGAGAAGGGAGCTAAAACTCTGGTTCCCTCTCCTTTTGGGAGAGGGTTAGGGTGAGGGCGGATCGGGTGGCTTCATCCCGGAATTCAGCAACGCCCGTATATCCCCAATGTGCAAAAGGGCTGTTCCCCTCTGCCCCCTGCCTCCTGCCCTCTCCCTCAAAATACTGCTCCTAGTGCCTGACTAATTTTCTGAAAAGCCTTTTTATCAATACTTTCAGCGTTTGAGTACAGCCTTAACAAGTCCATAAATTCACCAGTGCCATCTTCTACAATCCGCATATGCCAGCGTGATTGACTAGACATCAGACATTCCTGACGAATGCGGCGTTGCTAGCCAATCATTCCACTTATCTCGATGCACTCATGGTCACGTCCCTTTCTGCACCCCCAACTTTGGCTCAACCAGACAGCGATGGGTTGTCCTGGTACACCGTTCCCGATGCCGTGAAACAGTTGTTGATTCAGGCATCTGCCCTGTGGGATCAGCCCCAATTGGCCGACGGGTATATGCAACAAGCCCTGGCACTGGCAGGCGATCACCCCGATGTCCTGGTGTCTGCCTACCGCTATTTCTTTTACACGCATAACAACCCACTGGCGCTGCAAGTTGCGAATCGGGTGCTGACTTTAGTGCGCCAAACCGAAGCTTTACCCGATGACTGGACGCAATTGAAACCCATCTTGAGCGATCGCCGGGATGATCCTGAGATTCGACTTTACATCAATGCCTATGCTGCCTCTGGATTGATTCAAGCCCGCCTGGGTGAGGTGGAAACGGCGAAAGAAATTGCCCTGCGAGTGAGTGAGTTGGAACGACGTAATGAGTTTGGGGGCAATGTGGTGCGAGATATTTTAGAACATCCTGATGATGAGGACGAGTGATGAAAAATCGGGATTTTTTAGTGACTGGCGATGGTAGTTGGCAAGTCTGCAAACCGGCAAAGGAATGGGATTTGCTGCGTACTCCTTACCACTTTCACCGCTTTCTGACCGAGGTAGAAGATGTCTTGAATTACGACTATGACGAGATTGAATGTCTGGCGGCGTTGCGCTTAGTCGTGCGGCGCTTAGTCACCAATTCCTACTGGATTCACACCCAAAAACCGGAACTGGCAGATACGGGCATTCCCGCCATGATGTTGTATGACGAGATTGGCTACCCGCTCACGGTGCAAACCGCGATCGCCAAACCCGGCACCGTTTCCACCATTCACAATCACGGCAACTGGGGGATTGTCGCCATTCTACAAGGGGAAGAAAGTAATACCAGTTGGCGGCGCGTCCCTGATGCCAAGTTTCCGAATCGAGTCGAACCCGTAGGCGACATGATTTTGCTACCGGGTGACATCATCAGTTTCACCAGTGATGCCATCCATAGTGTAAAAGCAGTGGGCGATGAACCCACCTTTAGCTTCAGTATCTACGGCGAAACTTACCACTCCCGTCGATTTGAATATGATGCGATCGCGCATACTGCCAAGAATTTCTAAGCTGTCATCCTGGAGTGCCATGTCCACCATTCACTTCTACGAAAAACCAGGTTGTATCAATAACACCCGGCAAAAAGTATTGCTGGCAGCGGCAGGGCATGAAGTGATTGCCTATAACCTGCTGACCGAAGCCTGGAATCCGGAACGCCTGCAACAGTTTTTTGGGCAGCGTCCGGTCGCAGAATGGTTTAATGCGTCCGCCCCCCTGATCAAATCGGGTGACATCATGCCAGACCAATTGGATCGCACCACCGCCCTGCAACTGATGGTGCAAAATCCGCTCCTGATTCGTCGGCCTTTAATGCAAGTCGAAACCCGCTGCGAAGTGGGCTTTGACACCGACGTAATCGATCGCTGGATTGGGTTAAGCCCCAACGGCGATCGCGCCACGCCGATGTCGTCACAGTTGGCGCATCAGGATTTGCAAACTTGTCCGCGCACCCATGGCTAATGCTCGCTACTCACTCAACCCACCCCGTAAACACCATGACAGACCCACGCCAATCCCAATATCTGGATTTGATTGATCAACTGTTGAGATGTCCCTCCGGACAAGAACCTGAAGTGTTAGACGCACAACCCGATTTGCTGGATGCTGGACTGATTCAACTCATGGTACAAGTAGCCACCATGCTGGCTCACGAAGGCAACTCAGGCGGGGCAGAATGTCTCATCCATGTAGCGCGAGAACTCGCCATCCAACTCGGTCTCTATCCAAAACTGTCTCCCACCTAAAACCGCCTCACAACCGAACTGAATTCGCCCTGTGATTCATGACCGTACAAATGAGCACAGGGCATTCCATCAAATCAACACTTACTCCCTCCCCCCCACACAGCCATGCCTCACGGACTTCATGACCTCGCCTCCCTGCTGCAAGTCACCGGACTCAAGCAACAACACTTTGCCGATTTAATTCGCATTGCCCAAATCATTGCCGACCCCTCCTGCGGTTTATCCGGGCGATCGGTCAAGGTGGATTGGGAATCCTTCGGCATTACCTCAGCGGTTTACTCGGACTTACTGCAATTGGGTCAACGCTATTTATACGCGTCCCCCAATGTCTCTCCGGTCATGTTGTGGGAACAACTGACCCCCATCAGTCGCGAGTGGCTGATTGAAAATAAAAAGATGCTGGCTGTCCTGGAAGAAGCCTTCCCCGCTCGCGACGAGGATTAACCCCAGCGGACAACGTTGGAGCGGTGGATACCGAGAATCAAACAGGAGAGGTGCACCAATCGCTGAGGCAGGTGATCGCCCGTTTATTTATTCGTGCCGCGAGTCACGCCTAGCTGACTCTGGAGTTTTAGTTCTTTCCAGAGTTGCGTACCGCTGATGCGCC
>JAIXVO010000808.1 GCA_027482985.1 Cyanobacteriota bacterium | reverse complement strand
TAGAGACGTACCGCTGGTACGTCTAGGAAATTGCCGGAAAAGAGAAAATCCCGTAGAGACGTGCCGCTGGTACGTTTAACAAACGGTTGAGGGTGAGGCCATCACACGACAGGTAGCCCCAGCAAAAGCAAGAAACCGTCTCGCCTACTATCCTCTCTCTCCTGCCTCTGTTGTCCGCTGGCTTCTCTCCTGACTCCTGACTCCTAACTCCTGACTCCTCCCCCTTACCCCAACAAATTCGCTCTCGGATTAAACGTCTCCAACTGCCGCAGTTTTTCGTAGAGTTCCTGTTCCTGCTCCGATAATTCTTTGGGCACCACAATCTGAATTTCAACGATTTGATCCCCCCGATCGCCGTTCAAGGGATACCCCTTATTCGCCAATCGCAACCGCTGTCCAGAGCGCACACCGGGAGGAATGTTCATTTTCACCAGACCATCCAGGGTGGGCACCTCGATCGCCCCACCAATCACGGCTTCGCTGGGCGTGACGGGAATCTGGCAGAAAATATCGGAGCCTTCCAGGGTAAAGAAGGGATGGGGGGCAACATCAATTTTGAGATATAAATCGCCACCCGCAACGCCCTGCCCTTTGAGCCGCACCCGCTGCCCAGACACCATCCCAGAGGGCATATTCACCTCCAGCGATCGCCCGTCCTCTAAGCGAATGCGTTCCCGACCACCGGAATAGGCGCGATCGAGGGGCACCGTGAGGCGGGCTTCGGCATCACGGGGTTTGGTGCGGGGAACGGTGTAGGTTGATTTACTGGTGCCGGGACGAAAAGGTTCTGTCGAGGGCGTGGGATCAGGACTGGTGGGGCGATCGCGACGATTCAAGAGTTGATCGACGAAGCTATTGAAGTCGCTGTATTCGGCGAAGTTGGCATCTTCTGGAGGGCGATCAGTGCTGCGCCCATTGCGTCCCCACACTGGCCCGCGACCGCCTGTGGCTTGGAAGCCGGGACGATTCCAGTAACGCCCAAACTGGTCATATTGCGATCGCTTATCCGCATCAGACAGCACTTCGTAGGCTTCGTTGATGTCTTTAAACCGATCTTCGGCGGCTTTGTCTCCTGGGTTCAGGTCAGGGTGATACTGTCGCGCCAATTTGCGGAAGGCGCGTTTGATGTCTTCCTGAGTTACATCTCGATTCACTCCTAAGATGTCGTAATAATTCCGAAAGTTTTGCATAGCAGGACGGGAAGCAGGAGGGAGGGAAGGAAGCGATCGGGAGGTTAAGGAAGTTAAAGGAAGGTCACAGAGAATTCAATCATATCGAATCCGTAGAATTCGTAGGATGTGTTAGGCGCTAGCCGTAACGCATCAAAGCTGGGAATCGATCGTTACTAAAGTAACAGCATCCTACCCATCGCCAAAGACTGCCTGATTTCCCTACTGTAACTGGTTACAGCCACTCATCGTCATCCCAGTCATCTTGAGCCAAGTTGGGGCGGGAGGGTGGGGTCGATCGCGGCGCGGGGCGATCGCGGCCATCCGTATTGGTCGTGCGGGGATTGCTCCGAGGGCGTTCAGGTTCATCGTAGCGATCGTCACGGGTCCGATTGCGGGAACGGGGTTCTGAGGCGGGAGGACTGCTATAGCGATCGTCGGTGCGACTGGTGGGCGCTGGATCGCGGCGGCTGGTGTCCCGACTTGCCGTGTCGCGAGGGGCATAGGGATCGCGGTTACTGGTGGTGCGACTGGAGTTAGTGCGGTTGGTGTCGCGGGGGTCGGTATTATCCCAATAGCCACCCGCATCACGGCGATCATACGCATCGCCACTATTGGCACTACTGCGACTGTTGTAAGGATCGCGGCTATTGTAGCTATCCCGACTGTTGGTGCTATCCCGCCCATTCGCCCGATCGCGGCTATTGTAGCTGTCGCGGCTGGTGTAACTGTCCTGGCTACTAGCGCGATCGCGGCTGGTGTAATTGTCCTGACTGCCGTAGCGATCGCGACTGGGGTAATCCTGACTGCTGCCGCGATCGCTGTAAGGATCACGGCTGGAGTAGCTGTCGCGGCGGGGGGTATCACGATTGGTCGAACGATCCCGCGCCGCCGCGCGATCGTCATCCCAGCGCTCATTGTCCCAGCGATCGGGATTGCTGCGCGACGACAAGCCGCCATAGCCGTAACTACTGCTGCCGCTGGCGCTGTTATAGCCACCGTAACTACTGCCGTAACCGCCATAGCTGCGGCGATCGTCGAACTCATAGTAATCGTCGTCGTCATCGGTGAAGAAGCTCTTGATCGCACCCAGCAGGCTGTCGGCTTCTTCCTCTTCTTTGTTGCGCTGATACACTTCGCGGGTTAAGTCCGATAGGGCATCTTGCAGATCAGAGAAATAGCGATCGATGCCGCGTTCGTCATTTTGTCCCAACGATTCCTTCAACCGCTGCGCGGCGGATTCGATGCGACTGCGGTAACTGCTGACAAACTGCATCCCAAAATCTAAAGTGGCTTCTCGCAGTTGGCGTTCTGCCTTCAAAATCAGGGATTCCGAATCATTGCGCTTCTGGACTTTTTCCTTCTTCAGCCGATCCGTTTCCGCCGACTCCTGCGCCTCTCGGATCATCCGCTTCACTTCTTCGTCACTCAGCGTCGAGGCACCCTGAATCGTAATGCTTTGCTCCCGTCCGGTGGTGCGATCCATCGCCGTGACTTGCAAAATCCCGTTGGCATCAATATCAAATGCCACCTGCACTTGCGGAATCCCTCGCGGCGCGGGAGGAATGCCCGTCAGCTTGAACCGTCCCAGGGACTTATTCCCGATCGCCATGTCCCGCTCTCCCTGGACGACATGAATTTCCACCAGGGTTTGATTATCTTCTCCCGTCGAGAAAATGTCCGATCGCCGAACGGGAATCGTGGTGTTGCGGGGGATCAGCTTTTTCATCAAGCCGCCAATCGTTTCCAGTCCCAGAGATAGCGGTGTCACATCCAGCAGCAGAATGTCTTTCACTTCGCCACCCAAAATGCCCGCCTGAATTGCCGCCCCGACCGCGACCACTTCGTCCGGGTTTACGTTCTGGTTGGGTTCGCGATCGATAAAGCTGCGTACCAGTTGTTGCACCACGGGAATTCGAGTCGAACCGCCCACCAGCACGACTTCATCAATTTGGGCAGGATTCAGTCCCGCATCCCGCATGGCTTGCTTCACAGGACTCCGTAACCGAATCAACAGATCGCCACACAAGCCTTCAAATTCTGACCGACTGAGGCGAGTTTCAATATGCTTCGGGCCATCGGCGGTGGCGGTAATAAAGGGCAAATTGATCTCGGTGATCGTCACCCCTGAGAGTTCGATTTTGGCTTTCTCTGCTGCTTCCGTCAGGCGTTGGAGGGATTGGCGATCGCGTCGTAAGTCTACCCCTTCTTTCGCCAGAAAGTCTTCTGCCAGCCAATCCACAATCTTTTTATCAAAATCGTTGCCGCCCAACTGGGTGTCGCCAGAGGTCGCCTTTACCTCAAACACCCCGTCGCCCACTTCCAGAATCGAGACATCAAAGGTGCCGCCGCCCAGGTCAAACACCAGAATCGTTTGACTGTCTCGCCGTTCCAGCCCATAAGCCAGAGACGCAGCCGTCGGTTCGTTGAGAATGCGTTTGACTTCCAGCCCTGCAATTCGCCCCGCATCGCGCGTCGCCTGCCGTTGGGAGTCATTAAAGTAAGCCGGCACCGTAATCACGGCTCCGGTCACGGGTTCCCCCAGATAGCGACTGGCTTCTTCCGCCAACTTCTTCAAAATCATCGCCGCCAGTTCTTCGGAAGCAAATTCTTTTTGCAGCCGGGGGCACTTGACTTTGACATTGCCGTTCTCATCTTTGCGAATGGTGTAGGGCACCCGTTTCGACTCGGGATTCAATTCGGCATACTTACGACCAATGAAGCGCTTGATGCCAAAAAAAGTATTTTGCGGATCGAGGACTGCCTGCCGTCGTGCCAGTTGCCCGACCATCCGCTCCCCATCTTTGCTAAACCCCACCACAGAAGGGGTCGTTCGCATGCCCTCAGCATTCGCGATGACGAC
>JAIXVO010000001.1 GCA_027482985.1 Cyanobacteriota bacterium | reverse complement strand
TAAACCAGATCCCATCGCCGCCGCAAAGGCAATTCCAATAAATAACGGCAGCGTCAAAATTTGCCAACCGGGGACATAGTTATACCAGGCCATCAACCCCAGCAAAATGATGCCCGAAATCATAAAGTCTACAAAACTCACAATCACCGCACTGGTGGGCACAATTAAGCGGGGAAAATAGACCTTAGAAATCAAATTGGAATTGGCAATCAAACTATTACTACACTCACTGAGCGCATTCGCAAAAAACTGCCACGGCAATAAAGCCGCAAAAACCATGATCGGATAAGGGGCATCGCCTTCAGACGGTAAATTTGCTAGCCGTCCAAACACTACTGTAAACACCACCATCGTCAAAAAAGGTCGAATCAGCGCCCAAATTAACCCGATCGCCGTCTGTTTATAGCGGACTAAAATATCTCGCCACGCCAGGAAGTAAAATAGCTCGCGATATTTCCAGATGTCCTTCCAATATTGGCGTTCCGTTCTTCCCGCCTCAATAATTAATTCAGGGGCAGAATTTGCTTTCAATCGTTCTTGCATGGGTTAGACCACATCCCCAATTGACATTCGGTTTTGAATTTCGCTGCACCCCAGTCGTTCCTACATTAACCTTCTGTAACTTAACCGCAGGTCAGGACAAACTCGGAGGGATTTTGCCAGTTTCATCGAAACTTGATAAAGTCCAGCATCAGGAAATTGTTCAGACGGGTCACTCTGGTTGAATCCACGCCGTGCGATCGCCCCCTCTCCCCCCTGCCATCACTCGAACAACAGCGACAGGCAGCCCTCGCGATCGCTTTTTACACACCTTATCAACGCCTGCAAGCAGAATCCACCACTCAGATGAGCGCAAAGATTCGCTTAACGCTCCTCCTGCTAAGATTGGGATAGAAGGATTGTGAAATCAATAGCCATGAAACTCAAAGCCATTGTTCATCCTGCTGAAGAGGGTGGGTACTGGGCAGAAGTGCCCGCTTTACCAGGGTGTATTACGGAAGGTGACACCTGGGAAGAACTCATCGCCAACCTCAAAGATGCGATTCAAGGATGGCTTGATGTCGCCAATGAATCTCGCATGCCAGAAGAGACAGGGGAAATTGTCGAGATCGCGCTATGAAATCGGTCTCTGGAAAAAAGCTGTGCTCCATTGTTGAGCAAAAAGGCTGGGTTCTGCGGAAAGTGACGGGTAGCCATCATATTTATGAGAAATCAGGGGTAGATCCAATTCTCTCCATTCCAGTGCATTCCAACAAAGACCTAAAAATAGGAACCCTGAAATCAATCATGAAACTGGCTGATCTGACAGCAGAGGATTTGTAATTTTCTGACTGGTCACTAGGGTTGAATTCATCCCCCCTTCACGCCTCCCCCTCTCCCCCTGCTGCCACTCACACAACAGCGACAGGACGCACGCGCGATCGCGACTCAATGGGATCAAGTCCCAGATGACTACACTTTCCTTGTAAAGTTGGAGACAACTCAGTC
This sequence comes from Cyanobacteriota bacterium, assembly GCA_027482985.1. GTDB lineage: Bacteria > Cyanobacteriota > Cyanobacteriia > Leptolyngbyales > Leptolyngbyaceae > JSC-12. Next base: position 4,698 of record JAIXVO010000001.1, on the reverse strand, counting down.
CAACTCGTCAGGCAACAGTTTAGTCACGAGTTCGATGACTGCTTCAGCCATTCTCAGTGCCTTCTCAGCCTCCTGTCTTTCCGGCTCCATGACATTGCCTGGGTAACGAAATTCTGTCGCATCGCTGGCACTTGATGAGCCACTGATTTACCTCATCACCCTTGGGGCTATCCATAGAGGACTTTACCCTGCCGAATGGCTGGACTGGCTAGTGAGTTTGGCACTTGGGACTGCCGTTCAACTTCTGCACCAGTCATCACCACAATATCTTTGGGGACACCAATCCCGCGTAAGACCTTGTAGGCTTGACGCGATCGCCGATAGCGAGGCTCATCCGATTGCGCGACAATGACCAATAGATCAATATCGCTATCCTCTGTAGGTTCGCCATAGGCATAGGAACCGAACAAAATAATCTGCTCTGGTTTCAGTTCGACAACCAGTCGTCGCCGAATTTCATCCAGTAAATCAGCAGTGACTTCAGTGTTCATAATGGTTTGACCCGGCTCCAAAACTACAGGGCAGCAGTGATGCGGTGATTCTCCAGGGGTAATCCATGCTCGTGCTTAATTGTAGTTTAGTAAACTAGATCAATTGCGATCAGTGGTCGGAGTCGTAATTCAAAGCAACATCTTGAGTCAGGTTGACTGGTCACCATGGTTCACTTCCCTCCCCCCAATCTCACCCCCCTCCCACCGCTTGAACAACGACGGCAGGAAGCCCTCGCGATCGCCCAGCAATGTGAGCAGATCCTCAAACAGCAATTTGGCGCGACTCAGGTGATCCTCTTCGGCTCTCTGGCGGGAGATGCGCCCTGGCACTGGCAATCGGATCTCGACCTGGCGGTGAGTGGGTTGTCCCATGCCGACTGGCTCCAAGCCTATGGCAAATTAGAAACTATCCTGCCGCCCTGGCTCAGCCTCGACCTGATCCGCCTGGAAACCGTTGATTCCCCCGTGTCTGCCCGCATCCTCAAGGAAACCCCCATGAGCGCCAATCCCTATTTAGCCCTGAAACAACACTTAGAAGATGAGCTGACGGCTTTAGAGCGCAGTTCCCAGTCGCTACAAATGGCGCTGGAACGGGCTAAACCTCACCCCGATGACTATGATGTGCGGGCGCTGGCTAGCTATATTAACGATGTGTATCGGCGTTGCGAACGGATGAGTGAACGGGTGGCGATCGCCCTGGATGGCGGTTTGCCCCAGGGCAAAAACTGGCATCAAGCCTTGTTGCGGCAGGTGGCGGATGCCCGGAGCGATCGCCCGCCGCTGTGGAGTGGGTCGCTGTTATTTGATCTGGATGAATACCGCAAATTTCGCCATGTCGTGCATCACAAATACGGGGATGAACTTCAGGCAGACTATGTGATTGCCCTGGCAGAACTGGCTCCCGCGATGGTGACTCGGATTCAAGCGGCGATCGCCCAATTCAGTCAATGGCTGATGCAACAAGCCCCACCCGATACGAGTAAATGATTTCTATTACCCATTACCTATTACCAATTACCGATTCAACAAACCTCACCCGATGCGAGTAAATGATTTTACACCTGATCTGGGTCAATCCCTAACGCTCTCAACCGGGCGGCTAAGCGATCGCTCCGTTGCCGTTCTTGCGCTGCTTGTTGTTCTGCCCGTGTCGCCCGTTGTTCCGCCTGGGTAGCCAGTTCCTCAGCCGTTGGCAACCACTTATTCGCCGCGTTATACCAGCGTAACCACAGTCCCTCGGCGTTCGCGTAGGTGCCCTGCCAGACCCCAATCCCCAGCCCCATTTCTGCAAACCAAATGCGCTGATCTGACAGCACCATTTCCTGATAGCGGGTGCCCACCAGTTGAAACACGCGGAGATGATTTTGATAGCGATCGAAGACGAGGTAATAGGGCACTCGCAAAATCTGCTCATATGCCTGCCATTTCGTGGGGGGCTGATTTACCTCCCGCAACGTTTGCCCCAGGTCTTCGGCCTCCGTTCCCGGTGACAGGAGCTCTACCACTAAAAAAGGCACCACTCCTTCCATCCAGATCACATAACTCAGGCGGAGCGTCTGCTGCGTTTGCGCCCGTGGCACACCCAACACCACAAACCAATCTGGCCGCTTATACCACTGCGGTTGCCGCGAATCATAGTAGAGGTTGATATCGGTGCCAACAAACACTTGATCGGCAGGGTAGGTTACTGGTTGACAGGTTTCTCGCAACAGTTGGGGCTGAAACACGTGAAACTCATCGGGCACACCAGGCTCCTCCGGCTGTTCGCTGGGCAAATCATACATAGTGGGTAGAACGGCCTCCGGCGGGGGCGGCAAATTCGGATCTCGCTGCGTCGGTTCGTACATTGCGCCTAGTCCTCCTGATCACCCACTTAACTTTAGCCTGTGCCCTATTCAAGTTCTAGTTCGGTCACGATGATGCGTCAGAGCAATAGTCAATATACTTTTGCTCTACCATCGCCGCCGCATCCCCGCTGCCTCCCCCTTCAGTGTACCGAATCGGCGCGATCGCGATGAAGGCTGTCGCCTAGCTCTCAGCCAACGCAATTGCTTCCAGCACATCCGCAAATGCCATTAATTCCTGTGAAACTTGCGCCATGGTGACAGGCAAATGTTGAATCAGCAACTCAATCTGCTGTGGATCGAGATTAAAGGTATACACATGCCGGACGACATGGCGAAACCCGCGATACCGATCCAGGCGATCGCGGGTTGCGGCACTCAACACAGCGGGTCTAATCCCCCTAATTTCAACGGTCAACTGCTGGATCAACTCTCGATGCCAATTGGCTCCGGCAGGCTTAGATTGATCAACTCCATCCGCAATGACTTCCAGAATTCGTTCAAGGCCAGCATAAAAGCCATGGAGATTGAGGGCAACTGCATCCACATAGTAGGAAGTTTCAGCGAGCGCTTGCGTCAGGGTAGAACCTTGCTGCCAAATCTGCTGAGTTCGTTCTACCACCTGGTTTAATTCCTGCAGGTCGCGGCGAATTCGTCCGGCAACTGCCAGGTAGGTGGCTTTCATAAAACCTGCCCATCTTGCAAAATCGCGCGTTGAAAATCGGCAGCACAGGATTCCAGCGGCACCAAGTCGATTTTAAACTCTGGTGAGAGGTCTTGCAGCCGAGCGACAGCGGTAAAGTAAGTATCTGGCGCTAATTGCTTTACCGCTAAGTCAATATCTGAGGTCGGAGAAAACCACTGACCATGAACCACAGATCCAAATAAGATGACTTGTTGCGCCTGAAATTCCTGCTTCAAAAGTGCCGCTGCTTGCTGCGCGACTTTTTGCGCTTGCCCCAAGCGTTCAACTAAGCGGCGCTGGTTGGCTAAATGCCGCTGGTTTAACGTCTCTCGATAAACCGCGAGCTGAGGTGTTGCTGTTGTCTCGCCTGCCGATACGCCGCAATCATTCATCAATCTTTCGCTCCGCAACCGCTTCCCCCTTCAGTGTACCGAATGGGCGCGATCGCGCCACGACCGCACCGATTTCAACCAGTTCGGAACGAATGCGGGCAGCCAGAATCGCCCACTGCGGTGGGTCGCCAGTTGTGCTCACAGTTCGACTCCAGTGGTGGCGATCGCCTGCCGAATTTGTTCAGAAGCCACTTCAACCGCAACCAAATCGACTGAGAATCGGGCATCGATCGCTTGCAAGCGCCCCACCGCACGGTAGTAGTCACGCGGATGGTCGCGCTGCTGGTGTTGGCGGTGGCGCAGTGTGGCGCGATAAACCTGCATTTGTGCGGCGGAAATGTGTGATGCCATGAGCCTTTCCCCTTGTCTGGTCTCCATTTTATCGTTCCAGTCGGGTGCCAGGCAGGAAACAACTCCCGGCTTCAGTTCAAACCCTGAGAGCCGGGAGCGGAGGAATTGCTCGTGCGGCTTCAAGGGGTGCCGACTCCAGCCAGCAACCGGGGCGATCGCGTGTTCGCTGTGGCGGAAAACGCTATGGCGCAGTAAAAACATATAAAAATTGGGTGAAACTCCTGTTAGCAGTTTTCCGGTGATTAAAGTTTAAGTGAATTCACTGGGGAAGGCGTTGCCCCTGGGGGGAACTTGACGCAGAATAACTGTGTACAGAGCTACATTTACCAATCAGGAAGTGTTTAAACACTTGTGATGGACTACGTTTCGCGTAAACTTCAATTTTCCACCGCATCGCATCTCGACTCAATCAGTTGTGTTTGTAGAGCACTCAAAAATAATCAGGGAATCTACCGCGTTTCAGTTTGACGTAGATTCTTAAGTACAGGAAAACGATGAAAAAATCTCTCTTGACGGCTTCAGTTGCGAGTCTTGCAGCCTTCAATTTGGTGATCACACCGGATTTTGCGCAGGCCGCTATTCTCGATAAAACAACCAACACTTTTGCCTCATCCCTCGGTCTGACACGGGGTAGAACGAGCTGCGCTGGTGGATTGGTTGAAGGAGCCAGTGAATGCGTCGGCTCCTTCGTAACCCAAGGTGGTAATAATGATGTCACGAATGGCGGCTCCGACAATCCAGCCAGCCAAATTTTGGCTTCAGGGATTCTCGGTGGCATCACCAACTGGACGTTTAATGCCAAACGAGATTTGAATAATAACGGTAGCCAAGGTACTCTCACAGGTTCAAATCCCTTAGGATTTTCAATCTCAACTAATAGCGCCAGGGAGACCGGAACATTTTCATTCTCGAATATCAATTTAGCTCTGACCAAC
>JAIXVO010000317.1 GCA_027482985.1 Cyanobacteriota bacterium | reverse complement strand
TTGACTTGAAAATAGCGGAGCAATCGATCCGGCTGAATTTGTTGCAAACTCTTTTCCGGTTGCAAATCATCGGCATGCAAGAGCCCCACGCAATACAGCGCCAAATGTAAACAGGGAGTCTGTTGCTGGATCTGAGCCACCCCAGCGGCAATTTGCGCTTCGTCGGTGATATCCATCGGGAGTAAGGTCAGGCGATCGCCAAACTGTCCCTGCAAGTTCACTAATGCCGCACTGGGTTGGTCACGATAGGTGGCAAAGACACGTCCCTGCGGTTCTCGGGGCAACAGTTGCCGCACAAATTCCAGCCCAATGCCCTGCCCGGCTCCCACCACTAAGCCCTGCCAGGCTGTAATTCCCTCAAAAACCGCCATAGTTCTCCTTAGAGCTTGTCTGACCAACGATGACCTGCCCACTTATTGTAAGCATCCCAGCCATTTGTCCGGAGACTGAAAATTGCGGGTAGCGCCCCTCTTGGCAGTCGCAGAGCCGCCGCTCAGAATTGAGTCAATCAGGTGAAATCCGCTCCAAGTCAACTTTTGATAAGCTATCAAGCGCCGAGCTACGTAATCCTGTCTAGCAGCTATCTAAAAAGTAACGACTCTCACCAAGCTGAAGTTTTGTTGACTTTAATGCCTAAAGGCTGCGCGATCGCAGAATTCCTTCATCTCCTGATTTGCAGTTGTCAGTGAGTAATGAGAACCTGAATGGCGAAATCAACCCCATGAGCACCATTTAGTGGCTCAGTTGCTAAATGGTGCGCCTTGCCGTGAAATCGACTATCCACAGTGTTTAAGCCCAGGTTTTACCCACTGCTGAGGGTGGCAAGCGCCTGGATTGGCACTTTGATTTGAAGGCTAGTAGCCTAAATTGAAGCAATTGATTAGCCTGCTCATGATCTGAGAGCTTGATTGCGAAACATGATCTCGAATGGAGCAGGTTTGAACAAGCGATTACCTTTTGATACTCAGCTTACAGTTTCGCAACAATCTCAATGCGCTGAAGGGCTGAATTCAGAGAATTTAAGTTGCGTGTTTCCTCGATTATTTTACTGGGTTGCACTTCATAGGATGGGGTTATTCTCAAAGTTTGAAATTCACAGGAATCAGGACTCTATGACCTTAGAACCCAATACTTTTATGAACACCATGGTCGATCGAGTGGACTTTACCGCCGCCGACAAAGCGTTACTAAAAGCAAATGCCGATTGGGGTTTGGCGATCGCGACAGAAATGGCCGATCATTTCTATTCTTATCTCGGTCGTGACAGTGAAATGAGCACCATTTTGAATGAATCGGAAGGCCGGATTCATCGCCTGCGAGAAACATTTGTGCAATGGTTCCATGAAATGTTTACCGGGATGGATGATTGGCAGTTTAACTATGCGACTCGGCGTTGGCGGATTGGGTTAGTGCACGTGCAAATTGGCATTGGGCCACAGCATGTCGTTCCGGCAATGGCAGTGGTGGTACAGGCAGTGGGGCGCAAACTCAAAGCGGAAGGGAAAACCACTGACTTGCAAGAAGCGCTCGGCAAAATTTGCATGATCGATCTTGCTTTCATTGAGCAAGCTTATGTAGAAGTTTCTTCCTCTGCTGTTTTGAAAGAAACAGGGTGGACGGAAAAATTATTCAAACGTCTGGTCTCAACTGGCGCGAATTCAATGTCTTAAATCAGACGGTTGAATCATTGGTTTCATTTATTTCTTAGCTCTTCTTAAGTTTCTTTTTTGATTCAGAAAGATGCTACCTGAATTCTCAAATTTGGCATTAGAAGAGCTGGAGTCTCAAGTCAACACTTTGCAATTGCAATTAAAAGAGGATCAAACAATGGCAATCAGTACTGAAAAATTGGGCAACATTCTTCAAAGTTTTGTCAGTTCGACGAACGATGTGCAAGGGGCGGCTGTGGTCACGCCTGATGGGTTACCTCTTGCTGCTAGCCTGCCCGGTGGGATGGATGAAGAACGGGCTTCGGCGATGTCTGCTGCCATGCTGTCTTTGGGCGAACGGATTGGGGGCGAACTGGCGCGCGGTAGCATCGATCGCATTTATGTAGAAGGCGATAAAGGCTACGGCATTTTAACCAGTTGTGGCGAAGATGCGGTGTTTTTGGTGCTGGCGAACCAATCGGCCAAACAAGGCTTGCTGTTGTTGGAAATCAAGCGCGCCTTATCGGAACTGAAAGCCGTTTTGTCTTAACCAACAATGGCGGTATTTGCGGCTGAGAGTGCTATCGGGGGCGAGGGTAGGCACAAGACCTACCCCTACCGCTCTCGTGATCAGGCATCACTCGATCGAGATGCCGCCCCCATTAACATCAGCAGTTCTTTTTTATTGCCCTGAAAATCATCACCTGTGGCGATCGCTCAGGTGTTCAGAATTTTCAAAATTCGGTTCATCATTTTTTTGAGGATTTGACCAATGTCTAATGCTGTTCTTCCTGCTGTCACGCCGTTACGCCCCGAACTTGGCGATTTTTGCAGTATTGTCTGTTTCAAAGCTGTGGTCGTCGGGACAGAAGAAGCTTTGGGTGAAAAAGCTGCCGCGATCGCGCTGATTGCGGCAGGTCGAAATCGGGGTCGGCAAGTCGCCGAGCAACTCGATTTGGTGGGTAAAGGCGTGACTGACAGCATGGTGCCGCTGCTGCAAGAAGC
>JAIXVO010000537.1 GCA_027482985.1 Cyanobacteriota bacterium | reverse complement strand
GATTATTTGCTGGCCTGCGACATGGAAATGGACCCAGTGCCAGGTTACCAGTTCACCAGTTGGGCGACGGGCTATGGCGATTTTCGGCTCGTTCCCGATTTAACCACGTTGCGCACCGCCTCCTGGCTGGATAAAACCGCGATCGTCCTGTGCGATGTCCTGAATGAGGAAGCCGATATTCCGGTCAGCGTCGCCCCCCGCAACATTCTGCGGCAGCAGGTAGAAATTGCGCAGGCGATGGGTTACACGGCAATGGGAGCCTCGGAATTGGAACTCTACCTGTTTCGTGATTCCTACGATACGGCGCGGCAAAAAAACTATCATGACCTGGAACCGATCGGGCATTACATCGAGGACTACCACATCTTTCAGGGCACCAAAGAGGAATTTGTGATTGGGGCGATTCGCAAACACCTCGATCGCTCCGGCATTCCCGTCGAATTCTCGAAAGGCGAGTGGGGGCCGGGACAACAGGAAATTAACCTGCGCTACACGGATTTTTTGGAGATGTGCGATCGCCATATTCTCTACAAGCATTTGGCGAAAGAAATTGCGTGGCAAAATAATGTGGCGCTCACCTTCATGGCGAAATGGGACGAACGGTATGCGGGTTCCAGTATGCACCTCCATGCCAGCCTCTGGGATCAGGCAGGGCAGGCGCTGTTTCCCGGCGATGAACCGTTTGGGGTGGTCAAAAGTTCGCCCTTATTCCGCTGGTTTCTGGGCGGCTGGATGCGGCATATCCGCGAAATGTTCGCCTTCTATGCGCCTTACCCCACCTCCTACAAACGCTATGTCGCAGGCTCTTTCGCCCCCACGGGGATTGCCTGGAGCTACGATAACCGGACGGCAGGCTTCCGCGTGTTGGGGCATGGTTCCGCATTGCGGTTAGAATGTCGCGCCCCAGGAGCCGATGCCAATCCCTATCTGGCCTTTGCCGTCACACTGGCGGCAGGGCTGGATGGCATTCGCAACCAAATTGAACCACCTCCCATGTTTACAGGTGATGTCTATGCTGCCCAAGATTTACCCCAGGTGCCCCACAGTTTGAATGAGGCGATCGCCGAGATGTCCCAAAGTACCTGGCTACGCGAAACCCTCGGCGCGGATGTTGTCGATCACTACCTCCATTTCTTCCGCACTGAACAACGCAAGTTTGATGAGGTCGTCACCAGTTGGGAGCGATCGCGTTACTTTGAGCGATCGTAAATATGAATCGAATCTCTATTAGAAGCTGATTAATTGAAAAATCTCTGTCGTCGCTTGGGTTGAACACCGTGAAACCCAACACCAGTCTGGGTCTTGTTGGGTTACGCTATCGCTAACCCAACCTACGAAATCGACGAAATCATCAGTGTTTAATCGTAGGTTGGGTTGAGTCTGCGAAACCCGACATTCCGACAGATCGGCAAGCATCAGTATTTCAGCCATTTTGTGAGTCAATCAGCCAGTTGAAGTGTTAGCTAGTTTTGAAAGGATACTGCAATGCGTTTAGCGAAGAAAGTCGCGCTCATTACCGGGGCTGGGAGTGGCATTGGGCGAGAATCAGCGCTCCTATTTGCCAAAGAGGGAGCGCAAGTTGTGGTGTGTGATGTGAACGCCACTGGGGGACAGCAAACGGTCGATCAGATTCAGGCCGCAGGTGGCACTGCGACCTTTGTGCAGGCGGATGTGTCCCAAGCGGCGGAAGCGAAAGCCATGATTGAGGCCGCAGAATCCACCTATGGGCAATTAAATGTGTTGTTTAACAACGCCGGGATTTTTCATGGCGGCGATAACTCGGTTTTAGACACGGAAGAAGACATTTGGGAATTGACGATTAACGTCAACCTCAAAGGTGTGTTTCTCGGTTGCAAATATGGCATTCCCGCCTTGCAACGGGCAGGCGGCGGGTCGATCATCAACACCGCGTCCTTCGTGGCCGTGATGGGAGCCGCCACCCCACAAATTGCCTATACCGCCAGTAAAGGTGGCGTGTTAGCCATGACTCGCGAAATTGCCGTCGAATTTGCCCGCCAAAACATTCGAGCCAATTCCCTTTGTCCGGGTCCGGTACAAACCCCCTTATTGGATGAGTTGATGTCCGATCCCGCCCGGAAACACCGCCGCATGGTGCATATCCCCCCCGGACGCTTAGCCCAGGCGACCGAAATTGCCAACGCCGCATTATTTCTCGCTAGTGATGAATCGTCCTATGTCAATGGCGCGACTTTCCTCGTCGATGGCGGGATTTCCGCCGCCTACGTCACCCCCGAATAAGCGATCGCAGCCCCAATTCCAGGGCGATCGCCACAGATAACAGATATCCGTAAAGGCGGGTTTAGCCATCAATCTCAGACCGCGATGTTGATGCAACGCCAAAACCCGCCCCCATCAATCCGTAATCTGCCCTCAATGAGTCGCTCCAGTAGGGTGCCGTTAGCGACAGCGTAACGCACCGCAAGCATCCCACGTTCGCGCCAGTCTCTTAGTCCAGCCAGCGGGCAGCATCTTTCGCGTGATAGGTGAGGATCAGATCCGCTCCCGCCCGTTTGAAGCTGGTCAGCGTTTCCAGGACGATTTTTTGCTCATCCACCCAGCCGTTGAGTGCCGCCGCTTTCACCATCGAGTATTCACCCGATACGTTGTAAGCCGCCACGGGTAAATTCGATGCCTGCTTCACCTGCCAGATGATGTCCATATAAGAGAGGGCAGGCTTCACCATCAACATATCCGCCCCTTCCGCAATGTCCAGTTCGATTTCCTTGATGGCTTCTCGTGAATTGCCGGGGTCCATCTGGTAAGTCCGGCGATCGCCAAATTGGGGTGTCGATTCTGCCGCATCCCGGAATGGCCCGTAGTACGCCGAGGCATATTTCGCGGCATAGGACATAATCGGCGTGTCCTCAAAACCCGCGGCATCCAACCCCTGCCGGATCGCCTGCACAAACCCATCCATCATCCCCGACGGCGCAATGATGTCTGCACCCGCTTGGGCTTGCGAGACTGCCGTTTTTTGCAACAGTTCCAGGGTGGGATCATT
>JAIXVO010000192.1 GCA_027482985.1 Cyanobacteriota bacterium | reverse complement strand
TCAATCCTTCAGCCGCCTGTGGAATCCGGTGGAAGGAAATTATGGCCCGATCTGGTTCTATGCGATGGAGATCCTGAGATACACGCTGCCCTGGCTGATTTTCCTGCCGCAAGCCATGAAGCTGGCCTGGGACAACCGCAACTGGAGCTGGGCAAAATTGGTGCTGGTCTGGTGTGGGCTGTACTTTGGGGTGATTTCGTTGATGCAAACGAAACTGCCCTGGTACATCATGCCGCTGTATCCGGCGATCGCCCTGGCAACGGGCGCGTTTCTCTCTCAGGTGTGGGATGTGGGCGATTTTTATGGGGTGAAGCACCTGACCCGCAAACGCTATCCGGTGGCCTGGATGATTTTGTTTGGCGTGCTGGCGATCGCGGGTTGGGCCGGCAGCTTGTATACCGGACTCCTCAGTCCCACGCCGCAGTTGCACCTCTCCATGTTGCTGGGGGCGATCGCCCTGACCTTCAGTGTGGTCGCGATTCTCCTGTACCAGCATGATTCCCAATTCATTCTGGTGTTGTTTTGGGGGACTTACATGACGCTGGGCATGTTGATGGTGTCACCCTACTGGTTGTGGGAATTGCAAGAATCGTTTGCCGTCAAACCCATCGCCGCGCTGATTCAACAACAGGTGCCCGCCCGTCACGAAATCGTCACCACCTATCCTTACAGTCGCCCGTCACTCAACTTTTACAGCGATCGCTTTGTGGTGCCAATCAACGCTTTCTACCGTTCCCGCAACATCCTGCTGACGGAACCAGCGGCGATCGCCCGGTACTGGCAAGAAATTCCCGAACCTTACCTATTGCTGGATCAAACCACCCTCAAAACGGTTAAATTGCCTGACTTGAAAGCATTAGGAGCCGCCGAAAATTTTGTTTTAGTCACGCGTCAAAAGCGCCCATAACGCGGAGTTAAGCTCTGGGTTTACTGTTCAACACGCCCCAGATGACGAACAGGGTGAAGCCGAGGTAGCCCGCGACGATTAGCCAATCTTGCCAATTGGCGGGTAGGAGAAGATCAGACATGGGGCTGGAGATGAAGGTGAGCTTTGATGGTTTGGACGATCGCAGCAGGCGGCTCATTCACGGTAATCGTCATGATGTCGGCGGACACTTCCAGGGCAGCGAACTGACTTTGCAGTAAATCTGCCGACATGAAATGATTTTGGCGCTGTTGTAGCCGTTGGTGAATCAATTCATAGCTACCCTGGAGCCAAATAAATTCTACATCCGGCAGGTCGCCCTGCAAGCTGTCCCGGTAGCTGGCTTTGAGGGCAGAGCAGGCTAGGACTGCCGATTGCTGCGACGTGTGCAAGGTTTGCAACAAGTGGTGCAGCGTGTGGAGCCAATCGGCTCGATCGAGATCGTCGAGAGCAATCCCCGCCTGCATCTTGGCGACATTGGTAGCGGGGTGAAAATCATCCCCATCATAAAACGGGATTTCCAGGTCAGCAGCGAGGAGTTGCCCGATGGTGGTTTTACCCACGCCGGAAACGCCCATCAACACAATAATCATGCAACCAGATTCACAATGTCGGGATTGGGAAAACGGAAGCAGGGCAAACCCACCACATCCGTCTTTAAACAGAATAAGTCACCCGAGTAAAACGCATTTTGGATTTCCGCCTGACTCAAGCCAATCGATGCCGTGGTGATATACAGCGAGGTTAAATCTTCCCCGCCAAAAGCGCAATTGGTGGGACAGGGTACGGGCATCGGCACCCGCATCACTTCTTTGCCCTCTGGATCAAACCGAATCACACACCAACCATTCCACATCGCCGACCAGATGTAGCCTTCCGAGTCGATCGCCAGCCCATCCGGGAAAAACGATTCGCCCTGCAAATCCACATGCACGCGGCGATTGCGAATGTCGCCCGTGGTGATGTCGTAATCGTAGACGTAAATTTTTTGGGTGGGGGTATCGGTCAGGTAAAACAAAGTGTGATCGGGACTCCAGCCCAACCCATTGGAAATCGTTAACCCCTTTTCCATTAAATGCAGAGAGCCATCTGGGTCAAACCGATAGAGATTGGCTACGGGCTGTTCTTCTTCACTCATGGTGCCCACCCACAGCCGCCCTGCCGGATCACATTTGCCATCATTGAGGCGGGATTTGGGATTATCGGCTTCCACAGCGACCAGCGACGTGACCTTGCCCGTGGGAATGTCGAGAAAGGCAATGCGATCGCGCAGCCCCAAAATCAGATGGTCAAAGCCTTCCAGCCCAATACAACTGACTTCTGCCCCCACCTCAAAGACCACATCATTGCCAGTGGAAGGCTCATACTGATGGACCCGATGATTGTAAATATCAACCCAGTACAACAACTGGCGATCGTTGTCCCAAACGGTACCTTCGCCTAAGCGGGCACGCGCATGCAGGACATTTGCTAAGGCGTGATGACTATCCATAAGCCTCTATCGATTTTGGGTGAGAAACACTGATGAACAAATGGCTATGTAGGGGGCGACTCAAAAGGGGGCTGTTACTCTGAATTTAAACCTTTTAATTCTTTATTAGTAGCAATCTTCCCTACAAAAATCTTCCTCCAGGAGAATGAGGATCGAACCCACGATCGCCCGTTCCGGCTCAACCTCGTAGAGTCGCCAAAACCCAGTGTCCGCCCGTGATCAGATAAAACAGTCCCACTAACAGTAGAGCAAAACTGGCAACCTGCACAATGACGGTGGAATAGGTCAGCAGACCACGCGTTTGTTTCACCAGCCCGGTAAATAAGCTAGCGAGAAAAATAATAGCGGTATAGCCCAGGGCATAGCTAACCATGGTGAGGGTACTTTGCAGTTGTGACCCTGTTGCTGCCGCTGCCGCCAACACTGACACCATCACCGGACTGGTGCAGGGCGAACTCACGAGGGCAAAGGTGAGTCCCACGCTGAAGGGACCTAACACCTGCGATCGCAGCGTCGTCAGCCAGGAGGCAGCGATCGCGGGGGCGTGGGTGGGCACCGTGGCTGTAAATCGGGGCAGGGGCAGGGTGATGATTCCCGCCAAAGATAAGCTCATCACCACAATCACCGTGCCCACCACCAGATGAAAGTAGCCCCGATATTGGACGAAGACAAAGCCCGCAAAAGATGAGAACAAGCCCAACAAACTCAGAACGACGACGACACCCAGGACGAAAGCACTGGCTTTAATGAAGGCATCCCGGCGGGAGTGAATTTCGCGGGTGCCAATATAGCTGAGGTTGACGGGGAGCAGGGAGAGGATGCAGGGCGAAATGCTGGCAACTAAGCCGCCCAGGAAGGCAAAGCTCAGGAGGAGGGCGGGATTGCGGGTGGTTTGTTGACTCAGCCAGCGATCGTAGGTCTCGCCGATCGCCCAGGCGACATCCTGAATTAGCCCATAAACGGGACTCCGCAGGAATTGTTCGACACCCCACACCAGCAGCAGCGCACTGACGACTACTAGCACCAACAGGCCGAGCGATCGCGGGAAGCGCCCCGGTTGCTTAAAGGGATTGACTCGACTCATGAGGGTTAGGTCATCCTTTATTGAAAGTCCTTCGAGCCTTGATAACCAGACAGTTCGGCTAACTCTTCGAGCGATCTCATCCCGCGATACAGTTTGCCCTTAATTTCCCAGGTGGGATAACTGCTGACATTTGCTTGGGCACAGAGTTGGGGCTGGGCATTTTCACCCTGCGGATCGCATTCCACAATCTGCACTTTGCTGACCGCATCTTTAAATAATTCTTCTTGCTTGTTGCAATAGGGACACCAATACGTGCCATACATTTTGGCTCCCGTTTGGGTGAGATGTTCCGCCAGGGTAACCGTGGCCGCATTCGCAGGCGGTTTGGTCATTTCCTTGAGTTTGGAACAGCTCGTCAACCCGATCGCGATCGGGCTGATCCCTAGCAGCAACCAACGCAGGACAGAGGAGCGGCGAAATTGCCAGAAGTCGGAAACAGTCATCATCAAGCCCAACGCAAGAGCAAATTAGTCACGGTAGACCAACTAGCTTCAACTATACGAAATGTTTCAGCAATTTGCTGTCCGAGAATATGAGGAGACGATCGCGTCGTGTAATTCCGCTGGATGGGGTGAATGTCGCCTTATGATCCCAGTTCACCCTGCACTGCCTGCAAAAAGTCTTTCACCGCCTGGGGTTGATCGTGGGGACGAATAAATTGAGCCAGCAAGTCGAGGTCTAAATCGGGCAAAAATTGGCTGCGATCGCTCGGTTGCACGGTGTCCCCCCGCAAGTCAAAGAGCGTTAATTGCTGCTCTTGCCAAATGATCACTTCTGGGACTGCCAGCCCTTGATAAACCGCCAATTTGTTGATGCCGCCGCTGCTTAAATTCACCTCGATCGCCAGATCGGGCAAGGCTTTCAGAGTGCCGATACAGTAGCATTCGTCCGGTTCTAAGCCACGCGCTTTGGCCTCCCGCCGAAAGGTCGTCGAACCATAGCCATGTAAAGGAATATCGACGGCTTCCGCGTACCGTTCCAGCAAGCGGGCAATCACCTTTTTGAGCAGTTCATGTTCAGCCGAGGGCAGGAAAAGTTCTAACGTGCCGTCTAAGTAAATCAGCCGTAAGCCGGGAAAGTCCCCTAACGTCGCGAGTAAACTTTCGTATTGCCGCCAGGTCACGCCCGGTAAAATGACTCGTTGTTCTTCCTGGCGGAAGTCAGGGTGCAGCAGAGTAGTCATAGCAGGGTTGCCCTAACGGACTGCAAGATTAGGCTCATTCTATCCAGGCTAGAGTCCTTTTTGGTGGCGGCGATCGCGCACTTCTCGCAGGGTAATGATCGCCAGCGTCAGGACGGTAATGGGCAGGACAAAGAACAGCAGGGCATTGCTAAACGCCGGGAGGCTGTCATGTTGGCTGGAGGCCAGAATCAGGTAGGCGGTGTAGACCCCGTAATAGACCGTGAAGACCACGCCTTCCCAGCGAGTGATCAAATTGCCTGTAAAGAAAATGGGCAAGCAGGCTCCCGCCACGGCAATCATGACGGGAATATCGAACCAGAGAGCAGCACTGGACACATTAATGCCATTGGGCGAAACCGCTGCCGACAAGCCCAGCACCGCCAAAATATTGAAAATGTTACTGCCCACCACGTTGCCCACAGCGATGTCGCGTTCCCCTTTGAGGCTGGCAATCAAAGAGGTTGCCAGTTCGGGTAAGGATGTCCCTGCCGCCACGATCGTCAGCCCAATCACCAACTCACTCAGGCCAAAGGCGCGGGCAATCTCGATCGCACTTTCCACCAGCCAGCGTGACCCCAACACCAGAATGACTAAGCCCGCCGCAATCAAGCCCAGGTTAATCGCCCACTTTTGCCAAGCCGGAGCAGCATCCTGTTCGCCGAATTTGGCATACTCTGCCTGAATTTCGGGACTCTGTTCGCGGCGACTCTGATAAATCAAAAATCCGGTGTAAACGATGCCGCCAATGAACAGAATCACCCCATCCGACTGATTCAGCTTGCCATCCAGACTGAATAACATACAGAGGATGGACACCCCAATCATGATCGGCACATCCAACCGAATCAGCTGCTGCGCCACGATCAACGGTGCCGCGATCGCCGATACGCCCAAGATAAACAGCACATTAAAGATATTGCTGCCCACCACATTGCCCAGCGCAATATCCGCCTGTCCCGCCAAACTCGATTGAATGCTGACCGCCATTTCCGGGGAACTAGTGCCATAGGCCACGATCGTCAGCCCAATCACTAAAGGGGAAATGCCCAGAGTGGTAGCCAGTTTTGAGGCTCCACGCACTAATAATTCTGCTCCCACCACCAGCAAAACCAGACCAGCGAGCAAGATGCCGATTACAGTCAGACTCATTGATTTAAATTTAGAAACAACAAATAGTGGGCGATTGCTACGAAAAATTCTACCTGCTGGTTTCGACTCCGCTCAACCAGCTGATCATTGCGCCCTAAGCGCAGTCGAAGGGTGCAATGACGGGTAGATGGCGGCTCGGAAAGCTCCGAGGACGGCAGTCAGCCAGCATCAAACATCCAGTCGGGCTAGACCGGGACAGATCTCGCCTGATGACCGCTGCCCGACTCAACCGGAATTGAGGAGACTTGAACCGCTCCTAGCACAGGGCTGGCGCAAACAGCGCTTCTTCAATCTGCTCTAGCGTATCGTCAAAATCGTCATTCACGACTTGCAGATCAAATTCGTTGGCGGCATCAATTTCTTCCTGAGCACGTTGTAGCCGACGGGCGATCGCCTCTTCCGTATCGGTACCGCGATTGCGAATCCGGAATTCCAGTTCCGGCAACGAGGGCGGCAGGATAAAAATCCGAAACGCATCGGTGAAGAACTCTCGCACCTGACGCGCGCCTTCCAGCTCAATTTCGAGAATCACCCATTGCCCCTGCCGAATTTGGTCTTCTACCGCAAATTTCGGCGTGCCATAGAGATTGCCCGCAAATTCAGCCCACTCCAGAAATTCACCCTGAGCAATCATCCGTTCAAACTGGGGACGGGTCAGAAAAAAATAGTCTTCCCCCTCCACTTCCCCGGATCGCGGTTGGCGGGTGGTCGCTGAAACCGACAGATACAATTCGGGGTGCCGTTGCAGGAGAGATCGCAGCAAAGTGCCCTTACCAACCCCACTCGGCCCTGTTAAAACAATCAATTTACCGATGCCCATATGCACGTTCCCAAGCTGAGGAGGACATTGTAATATTTTGTTAACAATTCTTGTCTTTAGACAAGTAGGAGACAGTTTATTTTAGATTTCCAAAATTTAGACTGTTCTTAACTTTAGCTCCAAAGTGTGATTTACATTGACTAATCTTCAGCGCTGTGACCGTCTTTACTGGTCATAAACCGATTGGCGACGGTTTCCGGCTGAATCGCGGACAGGATCACATGCCCGGAGTCCGTAATGATTACGGCACGAGTGCGGCGACCATAGGTGGCATCAATCAGCTGATGATTGTCTTTGGCATCGGTAATAATCCGTTTAATGGGCGCCGATTCAGGGCTGACGATCGCAATCACCCGGTTGGCGGACACGATATTCCCAAACCCGATATTGATCAACTTGATGTCCATACTCGGCTGACTGCTAAGGTGTGAGGAGGGAGGGGCGTTACGGTCGATCGTATCGATTCAGAAAAGCTTTTGGGGTCACAAGAATAAGTTTGAATCCATGCAACCCGTTGACTTTACAACTTTAACGGCGATTAGCGCCGAACTCCGGCAGGATTGGCTTCCTGCTCGGTTGGAACAGGTCTATCAACGCGATCGCCATACGCTCTTCCTGGGCCTCCGGACGTTCGATCAGCGCGGATGGTTTCTGCTGTCCTGGCATCCGCAGGCTGCCCGCCTGTGTGTAAGTTCGCCGCCGCCCCGCACGCCGGATACCTTCACCTTCAGTCAGCAAATTCGGCATCAGGTGGGCAATCTGGCGCTGGTGGGGATCGTCGCGATCGCCCCCTGGGAACGGGTGATCGATCTGCAATTTGCCCGCCGTCCCGGTGATCCGATTCTCTGGCATCTGTACCTGGAAATTATGGGCAAGTACAGCAACGTGGTGCTGGCGAACCAGGAGAATCAGATTGTCACCGCAGCGCATCAGGTTAGCAGCCAGCAGTCCAGTGTGCGCCCGATCCAGACGGGACAACCCTACGAGGTACCGCCCCTCCTCACCAATCCGATCCCCAGTTTGACGGAGCCGTTTGACCGCTGGCAGGAACGGGTTAGCCTGGTGCCGGGAGGGCTCAAGAAAATGTTGCTGCAAACCTATCGGGGCGTGAGTTCGGCGATCGCCCTCACCCTGATTGCCGCCGCCGATCTCGATCCCAACCAAGCCACGACGACACTGACCGCCGCCGACTGGCAACGGTTATTTCGTGAATGGCACCGCTGGCTCACGGCTCTAGAACAGGAGCAATTTGAACCCGGTTGGTTGCCAACGGGCTACACGGTGTTGGGCGGAACCGATCTGACTCCAGCAAAAAGCGTGCAGGACTTGATCGATCGCTACTATACCGATCAGCTCAATGTGCAGGACTTTGCCCAACTGCGCCACCAACTCAGCCAAAAACTCACCACCCTGCTGACGAAATTGCGCGTCAAAGCTGCTGGATTTCAAACCCGCCTGCAACAGTCCGACGCAGCCGACACCTACCGCGAACAAGCTGATCTGCTAATGGCGCACCTGCATGAGTGGATACCCGGACTGAAAACCATCACCCTGGCCGACTTCACCACGGGCGAACCCAGAGCCATTCCCTTAGATCCCGAAAAGAATGCCGTCCAGAATGCCCAAGCTCTATATAAACGCCACCAGAAATTGAAACGGGCACGAGGGGCGATCGCGCCCTTGCTGGCCGAAGTGACTCAAGAGATCAACTATTTAGAACAAGTCGAAGCCGCCCTCTCGGAACTGACTGCCTACACCAGCGCCACCGATTTGGAAGCCCTCACCGAAATTCGAGATGAACTCGTCCAGCAAAACTATCTCGATCGCCCCGACTACGGCAGTTCCAGTTCCAGTCGAGACGACACCGAAAGCCAGCCCTACCGTTACCACACCCCCACTGGCTTTGAAGTCTTAGTCGGACGCAACAATCGCCAGAACGATCGCCTCACCTTTCGCACCGCTGGCGACTACGACCTCTGGTTTCACACCCAGGAAATTCCCGGCAGTCACGTCCTGCTCCGACTCGAACCCGGCACCGTCCCCGACACCACCGATCTTGAATTTGTCGCCAATCTAGCCGCCTTTCACAGTCGGGGTCGCTACAGCGAACAAGTCCCTGTAGTTTATACAGAGCCTAAGCACGTCTATAAGCCGAAGGGTGCCAAA
Source organism: Cyanobacteriota bacterium (assembly GCA_027482985.1). GTDB lineage: Bacteria > Cyanobacteriota > Cyanobacteriia > Leptolyngbyales > Leptolyngbyaceae > JSC-12. Next base: position 7,002 of record JAIXVO010000192.1, on the reverse strand, counting down.
CCCGGCATGATTGTTTACAAACACGAGCGCATCCTCTGGGGCAAACCGCAGGCAATTTCCGCCACATCTGTCAAAAGTTAGGCAATTTGTCAGAAAACGATGAAGAAATATGAAAAAAACTTTGTGTATCTTGTTACAATAAGACCCAAGAGGGGATGAATAATCCTATAACCCGCTGCAAGTTTGGGAACGCGCAAGTTGGGTTCCTCCATTTGAGAGAACAACGCAGAAAACCTTTCAAAGACCGAGATTCGTGGAATCCGGTCTTTTTTTTAAGGGAGGGAGAGGAAGATAGGAGTCAGGAGTCAGGAGGGAAGGGAGGGGAGGAAAACCAGGAAGAGAAAGATTGTAGAGACGTACCGCTGGTACGTCTCCACCGGAAGACAAGCGCTAAAAGCTAGAGAGAGACGGGCGGGCATTTCTAGGAAAAATTTGTTGATCATACAATTTTTGTCGTTGGCGGTGTACGGGTTTCATCGCAGACGGTTTTTCTGCTCCGGAGTTTGTTGCGTGTCCCCTGGCTCCCGGCAGAGACGTGCCAGCGGCACGTCTCTACAATAATTTGCCGCCATGCCTTCTCTTCTGACTCCTGACTCCTGACTCCTGACTCCTCCCTCCTCCCTCCTCCTTCCTCCCCCTCCCGCCAATTCAACGTATACTGCTGGCGTAACCTGTGGTGAATTGGGACATGAGGAGCGATCGCGGATTGGCTGCGGCAAGGCTGGCGCTGGTGCATGAGTGGCTGACCCCGCAGGCGACGGGTGGATCAGAATTGGTGGTGCAGGAAATTTTGCGATCGCTGGATGCGGATCTCTATGCGCTGATTGATTTTGAATCGGCGAATCCCGAGAGTTATCTGTATCAGCGGCAGATTGGGACAACGTTTTTGCAGCACTTTCCCGGCGCGCGCAACGGGGTGCAAAAGTATTTACCGTTATTGCCACTCGCGATCGAGCAACTGGATTTGCAGCAGTACGACGTGATTTTGTCCTCGTCGCATTGTGTGGCGAAGGGGGTGCTCACCCGCGCGGATCAGATGCACGTCTGTTATTGCCACGCGCCGCTGCGGTATGCCTGGGATCTGACGTTTGATTATTTGGAGAACAGTCGGGCGGGGCAAGGGTTGCCGGGAGTGTTGACGCGCTACTTGCTGCATCGTTTGCGGCAGTGGGACGTGATTACCGCGAATCGAGTGGATTATTTCATTGCGAATTCGCACAACACAGCGAGACGGATCTGGCGCTGTTACCGCCGCTCTGCAGAGGTGATTTATCCACCCGTGAATACCGATCGCTTCCAGTTCCAGGCACAAAAAGAGGATTACTATCTCACGGTGTCGCGGTTGGTCAGCTACAAAAAAATTGGCCTGATTGTGGAAGCGTTTAATCAATCGGGGCGATCGCTGGTGGTGATTGGGAGTGGAACCGAATTGGCGCGGCTACGTCAGATCGCTCAACCGAATGTGCAATTGCTGGGCTGGCAACCGGATGCTGTGGTGAATCAGTATATGGCGGGGGCGAAAGCCTTTGTTTATGCTGCACTGGAGGATTTTGGGATTGCGCCCGTGGAAGCTCAGGCTTGTGGCACACCTGTGATTGCGTTGGGGGCGGGGGGCACGCTAGAGACGGTACGAGATATTCGTCAACACGAGGAAAAAGGAACGGGCATCCTGTTCCCGCAGCAAACGGTGGCTGACCTGGTGGCGGCGATCGCGGAGTTTGAGCAGTACCAGCAACGGTTTCAGCCGGAATTAATTCGGTCTCAGGCGTTGCGATTTAGTCCGGAGATTTTTCAACAGCGTTATCACCAGTTTTTAGCGCAAAGTTATGAGGAATTTCGGACAAAAAACTCACTGTAAACCCATAAACTCGCTCTGAATCCACAAATTTTCACTGAATTGGGATGAAAGACAGCGTAGATGTGGACAGTGGCTTTATGATCAGGACTGTGTGTGTGGTGTGGATACGCAAGGAGTAAAATGACTGCTGAAAGTCAACTCGTCTCCGGTAAATCGCTTCGAGCAGTTCTTAGACGTGGCGTGGTGCCGCTGCTAGGGGATGCCGTTCACGGTGAAGCCGCAAAGCGAACGTTTGATATCCTCTTTTCATTGACTGTGCTGATTCTGTTTTCGCCGTTGTACCTGTTACTGGTGCTGCTAATTGCCGCCAGTTCTCCGGGACCGATTTTTTACGTCCAGGAGCGGGTAGGCAAGAATTATCGCCGCTTCAATTGCTTCAAGTTCCGCACGATGGTTGAGGATGCGGACACGGTCTTACAACAAATGATGGAGCGATCGCCCCGATTGCGGCGGGAGTTTCAAGCCAATTTCAAACTGCGGCGAGATCCTCGGATCACCTGGATTGGCAAATTTCTCAGAGTCACCAGTCTGGACGAGTTTCCCCAGTTTTGGAATGTCCTCAAAGGTGACATGAGTGTGGTCGGCCCCCGCCCCCTGGTGGAAGAAGAACTGCCCAAATACGGCAAATATATGGATCGAGTCTTAACCGCTCGACCCGGCATTACCGGACTGTGGCAAGTTTCGGGACGCAATGACATTCCCTATCCCCGCCGCGTCCAGATTGATGTTTACTACGTCAACTGTCGCAATCTCTGGATGGATTTCTGGATTGTCGTCAAAACCATTGGGGTGGTGATTTTCCCTAAAGGCAATGGGGCTTATTAAGGCGTAGCCAATCGCCGCTGGGAACAGTCGCGATCGCCAATCATCAGTGCTGGGGAACTTTTGTTTTCCAGCACTTCGTCATGAGCTGTAATTTGATCAACACGAGTTCATTTCACCAGGAATAGGAGATTCATGACTATGACGAAGGGTTCACAACCTCGCAGACTGGCAGCGGCGATCGCGATCGCGGTGTTTACCATTGGGGCGATCGGCGATATCGCTGCCAGTGTGGCGTTGAAGGACGGCGATAAGATTAATGGCCTAGTCCGCACCACTTCACCCGCCTTCCAATTTAGAAACACCACCCGCACTGGTGCCCCTACGCAACGGGCGCGAGGCGAAGAACATACGTTTACCGCACAACGGGGCGACAGCATTGAGATTTCCATTGAGCCGGAAGACGGCAGTGCCCTTCGTCCCGCACTGATCCTGTTAGACCCCTCTGGGCGGCAAGTGGCCTACAGCGAAAATCCGGGTGTCTTCCGCTATCAGGTGGTGCGTCCCGGCAACTATCGCCTGATTGTCGTAGGTCGCAACAATACCGCCGGCCGCTACAGCCTCGAAATTGATGGCTTGAGTGGCGCACCTGCGACCGTTTCCCAGGCCGATCAGGTGATGCAAAATGTGCTCAAACTCCGCGTCATTGGGTGTGGCGTACCCAATGTGGCCAGAATTCGCATTGGTAATGAAGAACGCTGTACCCGCGACATCGAAGCCGGAGTCTACACCTATGAAGAAGCCTCCCGTAGCATCAAACTGGTGGATGCGCGGCGCGACCTCCTCGCCAGCCGCCTGCAACTGAACATTCTCGATCGCTGTCCCTCTCCTGCCACTGGCGTGGCTCAAATCACCCTGACCGATCCCCAAGATGGCCGCGACTACACCTACTGCGCCACCCCCACTCGCTTCGTGCAACCCGGCACCTACCGCTACAACCCCACCACCGATGTCCTCACGGCTGCTGCCCCCGGCACCCCTACTCCCACCACTCCGACTACTCCCACCACTCCGACTACTCCCACCACCCCAGTCACCCCCGATGCCCGTCGGCAATTGCTCCAAAATGAATACGGCTTAACCGTCCTGGATGCTTGCCCAGCCGCACGGAACACAGTTGCGGTGGTGAATTTCCCCGAAGGCACCCAAATCTACCAGTACTGCGCGACTCCCAACCGCCTGGTGCGGGCGGGCGAATACACTTACAACGCCAAAACGGGCAATTTAGACGTGGCAACTAAACCCGTCAACTGCACCGTCAGCGTGGGTGGAATTTGCATCGTCAAATAAAACCTCTCAGCGTTCCCAGTTGGCTCTAACTGGGAACGCTCCTACACTAACTGGCTCGTCCAGACAGCAAATGATTGACCATACTGACTAACTCCGCGACCGTCTTCGCATTGCGATCGGCAACTTCCGCCTGCCGCTCAACCACCTCGGCATTGCGATTAATTTTCTCCATAATCCGGTCTGATGTCTGAGCATTCCGCTCTGTCATCTCCAGAATGCGGTCTGTCGATGCCAAGATCCGGTCTGCCGTTTCCAGGATGCGATCTGCGGTCTGGGCATTCCGTTCGGTCAGCTCGAAGATGCGATCTGCGGTCTGGGCATTGCGTTCGGTCAGCTCGAAGATGCGGTCTGCTGTTTCCAGGATGCGATCTGCGGTCTGGGCATTCCGTTCGGCGGCGGCGGCATTGCGTTCGGAGGAGCGTTCTGCCCGCTCGACGGTTTGAATCAGGCGATCGATGGCGATCGCCAACAGTGCGATCTGGTCAGAGAGGAGTTGGAGGCTGGCATTCATGGGCTGGATATCGTGCTTGATTTCCGCCAAGTCAGACTTAATTTCCACTAAATCAGACATGAATTCGGCTCCGTTGGCAAACCGCTGATCAAAGTGAGTTGATTATACAGCGATCGCTCATTTTGAGCCGGGGGAGTGCCCTCACTGCGGGACAGGTCATCGCGTCCAGAGTGGGACAAAAACTCACAGTTTCCGGCAAATCACCAAAAACGGGGATCTGAGAGTGGTAAGCTAACAGATGCACCTAAGAGAACACGTAGGACGTAGTTAGATGACCGGGTCAACCCAGGTTCCTTACTTGCTGAGAGCCGCACGCGGAGAAGTTGTCGATCGCCCCCCTGTCTGGATGATGCGGCAGGCGGGACGGTATATGAAAGTGTATCGGGACCTGCGGGATCGGTATCCGTCGTTTCGCGATCGCTCTGAGAAAGTCGATCTTGCCATTGAGATTTCGTTGCAACCCTTCCGGGCGTTTCAACCGGATGGGGTGATATTATTTTCCGATATTTTGACACCGCTGCCGGGGATGGGCATTCCCTTCGACATCATCGAAAGCCGCGGGCCGATCATCGATCCGCCGATTCGCACGCGGGAACAAATTCAACAAGTGCGCCCCTTAGAGCCAGCGGAGTCATTGCCCTTCATTCGCGAAATCCTACAAACGTTGCGCCAGGAAGTCGGCAACCAGGCAACTGTTTTAGGCTTTGTGGGCGCACCCTGGACTTTGGCGGCCTATGCGATCGAGGGTAAGAGTTCCAAAGATTATTCCATCATCAAGGGCATGGCGTTCAATGAGCCCGCCATGCTGCATGAGTTCTTAGGCAAGATTGCCGACTCGATCGCCACCTATGTGTGCTATCAAATCGATAGCGGCGCTCAGATTGTGCAGATGTTTGATTCCTGGGCGGGGCATCTGAGTCCGCAGGATTACGACATTTTTGCCTTACCCTATCAGCAACGGGTGATCCGCCAGGTCAAGGAAACCCATCCCGATACCCCCTTAATCCTTTACATCAGCGGCAGTGCTGGGGTACTGGAGCGCATGGGGCAGTCCGGTGTGGATATTATCAGCGTAGACTGGACGGTAGATATGGCGGATGCCCGTCAACGTCTGGGGTTTGATCTGGGGGTGCAGGGGAACGTCGATCCGGGTGTGTTGTTTGGGTCGAAAGACTTAATTCGCGATCGCATTCTGGACACCATCCGTAAAGCGGGAGGTCATAAACACATTCTGAACCTGGGACATGGTATTCTGCCAAACACGCCCGAAGAGAATGCTGCATTCTTCTTTGAGACCGCCAAGCAAGCCGATCAACTACTCGCCATTCACGCTTAACGAGGTTTGGGAGTTGGTGTCGAGATCCACAACCTGCTATTCATCCTAAGCTTCCCGATGTCACCCAAACGGATTTTTGTGACTGGTGCCAGTGGCTGTGTAGGTCACTATCTAGTCGAAACCTTAATTAAAGAGACAGAGCATGATCTGTTCCTGCTGGTCAGGAATCCAGACAAGCTCAAGGTAGACTGTGACGCCCGTCCCGGCATTACAGTCCTCCCAGGTAATATGCACGACATCGAGCAGTTTGGGGATTTACTGAAAACGGTAGACTGTGCGATTTTGGCGGCAACTGCCTGGGGTGGTCCCCAGGAAGTGTATGACATCAATGTGGTCAAAACACTGCGGTTGCTGAATCTCCTCAATCCTGACCTGTGTCAGCGGGTGATTTATTTCTCGACCGCCAGCATCCTCGATCGCAATAACCAGCCCCTCAAAGAAGCGGGAGAATTTGGCACGGATTATGTCCGCTCCAAATATGTCTGCCATCGCCAGATTGCCAAATTGGCGATCGCGCCGAATGTCGTCACCCTGTTTCCCACCCTGCTGCTGGGGGGCGATGCGACGAAGCCTTGGTCTCATATTTCGTCTGGCATTGCCAAAGAATTTAAGTGGTTAAACCTGATCCGCTTTTTTAGTATTGATGGTGCGTTTCACTACATTCACTCGCGGGATGTGGCGGAAATTGTGCGGCATCTCGTGGATTGTCCATTAACAGTGGACGATTCCCACGAGTTGGTGTTGGGCAATCCGTCAATCACTGCTGACCAGGCGATCGAGGATGCCTGCACCTATTTAAACAAACGCATTTATTTCCGCATTCCGCTGACCCAACGCCTGCTGGATTTCATCTTCAAGGTGCTGCGCATTAAGGTGGAAGCCTGGGATCGATTTGCCATCCAGTATCGCTACTTCACCCACCAAAATCCTGTCACCCCCGCCACTTTTGGGCAACTGACTTACTGTTCTTCGATTGCCGATGTGTTGAAACTCAGTGGTGTGCCGCCCCGGAAACATTAGGGGGCAGAGGGCAGAGGGGCGGCAATGAACGTCAACTGTAAATCTGAATGTCTCGTTACGGATCGGGATGTCTGCCGCTAGAATCCGGGCGGAGACGTGCCAGCGGCGCGTCTCTACGATCATCTTTCTGCGCTCCTGACTTCGTTCGGCTGAGCGCTCACGTCG
>JAIXVO010000797.1 GCA_027482985.1 Cyanobacteriota bacterium | reverse complement strand
TCCGCCGCTTTCCGGCTGGTAATATCCTGAATCACCCCCACCATCCGGACTGCTGTCCCGCTGGCATCATATTCACCCCGCCCAAACACATCCACCCAGCGCACTGCTCCCGTCGGCAGGACGATCCGATGTTCGGCATCAAAATCTCGATGTTGAGCTAACGCCGTTTGTACCGCCGCTTCTAACTCCGCTAATTCGTCGGGATGCACCCGCTGTGCCCAATCAGCGTAAGCGCGTTCCCCTTGACCCGGCTCATAGCCAAAAATCACTTCGTGCTGCACCGTCCAATACAGCGTATTCGCGGTCAAATCCCAATCCCACCAGCCCATTTTGGCCGCATCGAGGGCCAGCGTCAGGCGATCGGTATAGGTTTGCAGCTTGACCTTCGTGGCTTCGGTTTGTTGCCGCGATGCCTGTTCACTCACCAGCAGTTCTTCCATCCGCCGATTCGATGCCGCCAGTTGCGCGGTGCGTTCGGCCACGATCTGTTCCAGTTGATCTTGATACTGCTTGAGTTCCTGTTCGGCTTTGATCCGTTCTCGAACCTGCGCCTGGAGTTCCTGATTCGCCGCTTGCAGTTGGGCCGGACTGGGCAACGCCAGCGCTTGTGGCACAATCGGCACTAATTGAATGGCGGTATAGACCGAAACGGCAGCAGTGGCACTTTTGACGACACCCGATATCCAGTAATCGGGGTGCCAGAGCGTCCAAACTTCGAGCAGGTGAGTGGTGCCACAAAAGACAATAAACGCCCCAAACATCAGGAAGATAGTGTTGAAGGGTAAGTCCTGACGACGACGGACGAAGTAGAGAATGGTGATGGGAATGGAGTAGTAGGCGATCGCAATCAACAGATCGGAAACCAGATGCAAGCCGACCAATCCCGGTTTCCAAAGATAACAATGACCGTGGGGAATAAACGGATTGGGCGACAAAAAAGCTGGCAAAGCATCCAACATAAGTTTTTGGCAGCTTGCTAATAGAAAGAATCTTACTAGCAAAACAGAGGGGAAAAGCTCCTGTCTACCCTCTTCCGATAGAGGTTAATGGCTGCATTCAGGTGGTAACTACGGCGATCTGCCCGCTGTCTGCTCCTAATTTTTGAGGCTGCTCGCAGATTTTCAGGATGCGCCAAACCAGCGAGCAGAACATCGTAGAATGCTAGGGCACTTTGTAAATGGGCGTTGAGGCAGGCATGACGGACGTGGCGATCGGGATTATTGGTGGCAGCGGTCTCTATAAAATGGAGGCACTCAAAGATGTGGCAGAAGTCCACGTCGATACCCCCTTTGGGAAACCCTCAGATGCCTTGATTGTGGGCACTTTAGACGGTGTGCGGGTGGCTTTTCTCGCCCGGCATGGCCGCAATCATCATCTCTTGCCTTCCGAGTTACCCTTCCGCGCTAACATCTATGCGATGAAAAGCCTGGGGGTGAAGTACCTGATTTCGGCTTCTGCCGTGGGTTCCTTGAAAGCCGAAGCCAAACCTTTGGATATGGTGGTGCCGGATCAGTTCATCGATCGCACCAAAAATCGCATCTCCACTTTCTTTGGGGATGGCATTGTCGCCCATATTGCCTTTGGCGATCCCATCTGTCCCAAGTTAGCAGGCGTGTTGGCGGATGCCGTCGCCAGTCTCAACCTGACCGATGTCACCCTGCACCGGGGCGGCACCTATGTGTGTATGGAAGGTCCCGCGTTTTCCACCAAAGCCGAGTCGAATTTGCACCGCAGTTGGGGCGCAACCATCATCGGCATGACCAATCTGCCGGAAGCCAAACTCGCCCGCGAAGCCGAAATGGCCTACGCCACGCTGGCCTTAGTCACTGATTATGATTGCTGGCATCCCGACCACGATAGCGTCACGGTAGAAATGGTAATCGGCAACCTGCATCGCAACGCCGCCAACGCCCAACAAGTGATTCAAGCCACCGTGCGCGAGTTGACTGCCCACCCGCCGGAATCAGAAGCCTTTTCTGCCCTCAAATACGCCATCCTCACTCCCCTCGACAAAATTTCGCCCGAAGCCAAAGCCCGCCTCCATTTGTTGTTGGAGAAATATTTGTAAGGGATTGGGCGATCGCCCAATCCATCATGCCGTCTCACCGCGATCTCCCGGAGACGCGCCAGCGGTGCGTCTCTACGAGGTGGGTTGCGGGTTTTCCTTCCTCACCTTCCTGCCCATTCCTCCTGCCTCCTGCCTCCTGCCTCCTGCCTCCTGCTATCCCCTCTCCTCCAAATACCGCTTCACCTCCATCAACACCCGTTTCGCGCCTTCAAAGCTGAGGCGAGCGATCGCGGCATCGTAATCTAACCAGGCGTAATCACGAATTTCTTCGGGTTGGCAGGCGACGGTTTTCGCGGCCACGATCGCCGGATAGTAAACGACGGTTTTGTGAAAGGGTTTACCGTCGCGGGTGTAGTCGTACTGTTCGGAGAAGGCAACATCGGCATGGAGCGTATAAGCGGAAATGCCCGTCTCTTCGACAAACTCTCGACAGGCCGCTTGCACTGCGCCTTCGCCAGGGTCAGCATGTCCTTTGGGAAAGCCCCAATGTCCGGCGAGGTGTTGAATCAGCAGAAATTGGTAGGAGTTGTGGTGGGAGTAAATCGGGACGATGCCGAATGCCTCGTCCTTTGCAGGAGTCGCGCCAGCCATGTTACATCGCGTGAAAAGACTAATCTATGGATCATACACTTGACTTCTGAAATAACTGCTTCATTCCGAAATTCTCCATGTAACATGGCTTGCCATAGGCTAAACGAAAAGGAATGGGCGTATGCGGACGCATGTGGGCAGCCGGACGACAACAATTGGGGCGGAGTGGGGTGTAAAAGGAGTTTTGAGTCTGGTGGCGATCACGGCACCGCTCTTGGTGACTGCCGTTGGACGGGCGCAACAAGCCTTACCGCCACCGCCCGCTATTCCGAATACCACGGCTTTTCCGGGAAGCAATGAATTACCTAGCTTAGCGCCTGTGCCGCCGCCGGGACAGGGGATGCCAATGGCACCATCGATGATGCCCCCGTTGCCGCCCCAGTCAGTCTATCCCACTGCTGCCCCAGGAATGTTCCCTGGTGGCACCATGACACCCCCAACCACCCTACCAGCAGCGAAAGTTTCGTTCTATCAAGTCGTTGTCCCCACCCGCCCCGAAGAATTTAATACCATCACTAGCAAACTGATGAGTATGGGCGTGCGATCGGATGCGATTCAGTCGAAATATCGACCTCTAGGGCCGCATGTGGCGATTGGGCCATTTGTAGATCAGAAAGAAGCGGAAGGGGTGAGTCAGTATTTGCGATCGGGGGGGATGGATGCGCGAGTGTTCTTTACGCGATAATCAGCAATTCCGATGCCCCTTCCCAGCGTGGCGCAATTTGTGGTAACAGCAGCCCAGATGCGGCAAATTGAGTCGCGGGTGTTTGCGGCGGGGATGCCCGTTGCGGCGTTGATGGAAAAAGTGGCAGGGCGCATTACCCAACGGTTGCAACAGTTGCCGATCTACCGATCGCGAATGCGGGTCGGTGTGTTGGTGGGACCGGGACATAACGGCGGCGATGCCTTAGTCGTGGCGCGAGAACTGCATTTCAGCGGCTGTCCGGTGCAAATCTGGCAGCCGTTGGCGCGTTTAAAGGAATTAACGCAAGCCCATGCCACCTACTGTCAAAGTTTGGGCATCCCGTTTAGCTCCGCAGTCAGTTCCCTGTTTGACTGCGATCTCTTAATCGACGGCTTATTTGGCTTTGGGCTGGAACGCGAGATCGAGGGAGAATTGGCGATCGCCCTCGCCCAGTTAAACCAACAAAATATTCCTGTCGTCAGTATCGATCTGCCCTCCGGGTTACACACCGATACAGGGGCAGTCCTGGGAGGGGCAATCCGCGCCGATCATACCTTTTGTTTAGGACTGTGGAAGCAAGGACTGTTGCAGGATGCCGCCCTGGAGTGGACGGGACAGACGGAGTTAATTGAATTTGACCTCCCGCTGGCAGACATCCAAGCGATCGCCGGCGAGGGCACCGTTCGCCGGATTACCCCAGCAGTTGCCTTAGCCCATTTACCCCTGACGCGATCGCCCACCGCGCACAAATACACAGTGGGTCATGCTTTGCTCGTGTGCGGCTCACAGCAGTATGTGGGAGCCGCACTGTTGGCGGGATTGGGTGCCCGTGCAAGTGGGGTAGGGATGCTGACGATTGCCGTTCCCGCCTCGATCAAGCCCTGGCTCAGCGATCGCCTTCCAGAAGCCTTGATTGTCGGTTGTCCCGAAACTTCATCCGGCGCGATCGCATCCCTGCCGCTGGATTTGGATACTTATGATGCGATCGCCTGTGGACCAGGGCTAACGAGAGATGCGGTACCCATGATGCAGCAAGTGTTAGCCAGTGCCCAAACCCTGATTTTGGATGCTGATGGCTTGAATGTCTTAGCCCAACTGGGGACAACCGCCACCCTGCAATCCCGGACTGCACCGACAGTATTAACCCCACATTTGGGAGAATTTCGCCGCTTGTTTCCCGCATTGAGTGAGTCCTTGTCTTGCCGGGTGACTGCTGTCCGTAATGCCGCTAGCCAAACTGGGGCGATCGTCGTGCTGAAAGGAGCCAGAACCGCGATCGCCGATGCGCAAACGGTGTGGATCAATCCCGATAGCAGTCCAGCCTTGGCGAGAGGTGGCAGTGGGGACGTGTTGACCGGGTTGACGGGAGGCTTATTGGCGCAGGCGATCGCCGCCCAGCAACCCGTCACCCCATTGGAAGTCGTCAAATCTGCCGTCTGGTGGCACGCTCAGGCAGGCATCCGCGCCGCTGCCACGCGCACTGTGTTAGGTGTTGATCCGGCGACATTGGCGAGTGCACTGATTCCCGCGATCGCCTCACCACATCCGGCGACGACACGGCTCTAAGGTATTCCGTACCCCATTCGACGTGCGCGTTTGCACCGGAATATACCCCGTGACGGTATTAGCACTGCCAAACGGGTAGGTCACAAAGTGGTAAAACAAACCATCTGGAGCACGGATCGCCCCTGATGTTACATCTAGGCTGACGCGCGAACCCCGTGGCAAAATATCACTGGCCGCCCGACTTTGCTGCGGCAAGGTACTGTAAAATGCCGCTCCCCGCTCCGGTGCCACTTGCCGACAATCAAACTGTTGCGCCATCAGAACGGGTTCTCGCTCCGCCCCGCCCGTTAACAGCAGTTCGGCCGCGATCGCCCTGGGCGGATACATCCCAACCACCCACAACCCAACCCCAAGCCTCAAACCCAACCAACCTTTCACTCAGCCATCCTCCCGACCTTCCTGCCGCCCTCTGCCAACTGCCCCTTGCCTTCATTCTAGCGATCGCTCGGCCACAATCCTTTGGCTTCCAACCAGGCGCGATTGAACAACTTGGACTGATAGCGACTGCCCCCATCACAGAGAATGGTCACAATCGTATGTCCAGGTCCCAGTTGTTTGGCTAAGGCCAGCGCTGCCCCCACATTGATGCCGACTGAGCCACCCATGAACAGGCCATCTTTTTCTAGCAGTTGATACAGTACCCGCACGGCTTCGCGATCGTCAACTTGAATCGCATCATCCGCTGGAGCACCCTGCATATTGGCAGTGACGCGACTGTTGCCAATCCCTTCGGTGATGGAACTGCCCGCTGATTTCGGTTCCCCCGTTTTGACATACTGATACAAACCGCTGCCCATCGGATCGGCTAAGACACAGCGAATCGCGGGATTTTTCTCCTTCATAAAGAGTGCGACCCCGGCGTAGGTGCCGCCTGTCCCCGTCGCCGTCACCCAGGCATCAATTTGCCCCTCAGTTTGTTGCCAAATTTCCGCCGCCGTGGTTTCGTAATGCGCCAACCGATTCGCCAAATTATCGAACTGGTTCGCCCAAATTGCATTCTCCATCTCGCTGGCAATCCGACCCGACAGTTTGACATAGTTGTTCGGGTCTTTATAGGGGACAGCAGGGACGGTTCGCACTTCTGCCCCTAAAGTCCGGAGCAAGTCAATTTTTTCCTGCGACTGGGTTTCGGGAATCACAATCAAGCATTTGTAGCCTTTAGCATTGCAAATATGCGCCAGCCCAATCCCCGTATTGCCCGCCGTGCCCTCC
>JAIXVO010000159.1 GCA_027482985.1 Cyanobacteriota bacterium | reverse complement strand
CCCGCCCCCACCCAGCTCACCTACCCCACCCTGCCCGATGGCGACCTGTTGCCCTACTTCCATCGTGCCACCCAAATCGACTTTAATCCCACCGCCAAAGTCAACTGGAAACTGTCGCCCACCGAAGGCCAGCGCACCGACAAATACAATTTTCCCTTTTGCACCAAAACCTCGACCGTCACGCCACCCCTCACCTGGGGCACCAAACTGGCAGAGTTAGAAACCACCATCCTGCGGCGGCGATCGACCCGCGCCTACACGGGGGAATCCCTTACCCTGGATGAACTCAAACAGGTGTTGCACTTCACCTATCAAGCTCAGGCTTACCAGGAACAAGGTTTGGACGGTACGCCCGATTATTTTGACCTGAGTTTAGTGGAAACCTTTATGGTGGTGTCTTCCGTGGACGGGCTGGACGAAGGCTGTTACTACTACGCCCCCAAAGCGCAGGAACTTCGCCAAATTCGGTTTAAAAACTTTCGTCAAGAATTGCACTTCCTCTGTTTGGGGCAAGATCTGGGTCGGGATGCTGCGGTGACCCTGTTCCATACCGCCGATTTGCGGGCGGCAGTGGCAGCTTACGGCGATCGCGTCTATCGCTATCTCCATATGGATGCCGGACACTTGGGGCAACGGTTAAATCTGGCCGCGATTTATCTGGGATTGGGGGTGAGTGGGATCGCAGGCTTTTTTGATGATCAGGTCAACGAAGTGCTGGGCATTCCCACCGATGAAGCGGTTCTGTACATCACGACACTGGGACGACCGCACCGGGGCTAATCGAGGGAGGTTTAAACCCATTGCTGGACGAGTGAGTCTAAACCAGCAGAGCGTGTTTTAAGCAACGCATCAATCATCGACGGCGGTGCGTTACGCTAGCGCTAACAGCACCCTACGGCAATGTCTAATTTTTGTTGCGAGGTGAATCAGTTGCGGGCGTTAGAGTCTAAACAGAACGCTGGGGTTTCGGGAAGGAGCAAGACGTGTGAAAGGGCGGAGCAAAAAGCGGCTGTCGAAATGGCTGTTCATCTTATTAACTTTGAGTGTGGTGGGACTGGGCGGATATGTGGCCTATACCCAGTACACTCGCGCCCAACGGCAGGAACAGCGGCGGCGGGTACAAACGGCGACGGTGAAACAAGAGTCATTAGATATCACCATTACCGCGAATGGGGTGGTGCAGCCGGAACAATCCGTCAATGTCAGCCCCAAAAGTGCCGGGATTTTGCAAGAACTGCGAGTCCAGGAGGGCGATCGCGTCGAGCAGGGAGAAATCCTGGCGCAGATGGATAGTTCCAGTTTCGCTGGCGCATTAACTCAAGCGAAAGGGCAACTAGCAGCGGCGCAGGCGGTCTTACAACGAGTCCTGGCAGGCAACCGGACGCAGGATATTGCCCAGGCTGAGGCGCGGGTGCGAGATACCCAGGCGGCACTGCGGCAGGCGGAACAAGTGTTTCAGCAAAATCAGCAGTTGTTTCAAACGGGTGCCCTGTCGCAACGGGAATACAATGCGTCCCTAGCCGAACGCGATCGCGCTGTCGCCCAAGTGAATCAGGCGAAACAGGCGTTGTCGTTGCAACAGGCGGGGGCGCGACCGGAGGACATTGCCCAGGCAAGAGCCGATGTCACTCGTGCCGAAGGACAACTGCAAACGGTGGAATCGCAAATTAATGACACGGTGATTCGCGCCCCCTTTAGTGGCGTGGTCAGTCGCAAGTTTGCTGACCCCGGTTCCTTTGTCACCCCGACGACATCCGGCAGTGCCGTGTCTTCCGCCACCTCTTCCTCGATTTTGGCGCTGGCAGCGAACAATCAGGTGGTCGCCAAAGTCGCTGAAACCAGCATTCCCCGCATCCAGTTGGGGCAGTCCGTGACCCTGCAAGCGGATGCCTTTCCCGACGACACCTTTACCGGACGGGTGACGCAAATCGCGACGCAATCCACGGTGGAGCAAAATGTCACCAACTTTGAGGTGAAGATGTCGGTGACTGATCCCAAAAACCGCCTGAAAGCGGGCATGAACATGAATGTGCAATTCAATGTGGGGCAATTGGCTAATGTGTTGGTAATTCCCACGGTGGCGATCGTCCGGCAAGAAGAGGGGACGGGCGTGTTGCTGGCTGGGAAAGAAGGCGGCAGAGCCAAATTTCAACCGATCAAAACGGGGATTACGGTGAATGATAAAACCGTGGTGACAGCAGGGCTGCAAGCGGGACAACAGGTGATGCTGAGTTTTCCGCCGGGAGAACGTCCGCCTTCCCGCACACCCTCCCTGATTCCTGGCATGGGTGGCAATCGGGGCGGCGATCGTCCCGGTGGCCGGTAAGGAGACGAATCACCATGCTGAAACCCTTACAAACCACGCAAGTATCCTGGCTGGAAGTGGCGACGATGGCGCTGGAAGCCCTCTGGAGCAACCGTTTGCGCACGGCACTGACGATGTTAGGCGTGATTATCGGGATCGCCTCCGTGATCATGGTGACTTCGGTGGGGCAGGGCGTGCAACGGGCGACGGAACAACAAATTCAGGCGTTGGGCACGAATGTCCTGCTGGTGTTGCAAGGCGCGGCTCGCAGTGGGGGCATCAGTCAGGGCGCAGGATCAGCTTCTACGCTGACCTGGGAAGATGCCGAGGCGATCGCCCAACAAGCCCCTGCTGCCGAGGATGTGACTGCCTTCTTGCAACGGCTGGGACAGGTGGTGTCTGGCGATCGCAACACATCCACCTCCATTCTTGGCACCGATTTGAATTATCCGGCGGTAAAAGAACTCAAACTTAAAGAGGGACAGTTCTTCAGTGACACGGATTTGAATAATGCCAGTGCCGTCGTCGTGCTGGGCAGTCGGGTGCGAGACGACTTGTTCGCGCCGGGAGAAACCGCCGTCGGAGCCAATGTCCGGATTCAAAATGGCCGTTACACTGTGTTGGGGGTGATGGAGTCGAAAGGATCGGTGGGCGGCATGGATCAGGACGATCGCGTGTATATTCCCCTCACTACGATGTCGGCTCGCATTGTCGGTAATAATTCCCTCAGCGGCACTGCCATCAGCGGCTTTTGGCTGAAAGCAGCGGATCAAAATCAACTGGAAGCCGCACAATTTCAGGTCACCAATCTGCTCCGGATTCGCCATAACATTTACCCCCCTGACCCAGATGACTTTCGCATCAGCAATCAGGTGGATGTGATTAACACCTTTAGCGGCGTGGTCAGTTTGTTTACGGTGCTGGTGGGCGCGATCGCGGGCATTTCCCTGGTGGTCGGTGGCATCGGCATCGCCAATATTATGCTCGTGTCCGTGGTGGAACGTACCCGCGAAATTGGCATCCGCAAAGCCATCGGCGCGACAAATCAAGCCATTTTGAGCCAGTTTTTGACCGAGGCAATCGTCGTTTCTTTAGTCGGGGGCGCGATCGGTGTGGCGATCGGTATAGGTTTAGCCCTCGCCGCTGCCCTCCTATTCAAATTTCCCTTTGTCATTTCCCTCTGGGCGATCGCGGCTGGCCTCACCCTCGCCTTCACCGTCGGCTTAATCGCGGGGGTGATTCCTGCTCGCAACGCCGCTCGCCTCGACCCGATCGCCGCCCTCCGCACAGACTGAGGGAAGCCGCAGCAAGTTTGGGAAGGTGCCCGCCCTCTTGCCGCCGCCGTTGCCCCAATGTCTGGGTAGCCGTGCCCTGGCTCGCATCAAGCGGTCATTCTGGAGAATGCGCTCTAGATTTAGCATCGGTAGAGTACTGGGCAACTGCTGCTTATTATCCTTATATCCCCACCGGTCTATTTATCAAACAACGCAAGGCAAAAGACCAGCCTAGCCAAACCACACCTCAAACCACTGGGATTCTAAACCTGTTAGAACGGGTGCAGGAAATTCAAGCCCAAGTTCCTCCAGACGCATGGGCAACCCCTCAAAACTCCATCCCTGGTTCCGACGGTGCCTGCTGACAGCGATCGCAGAGGCCAAAAAATTCCAGCATGTGATAGTAAATTTTGAACTGGTAAGACTGATTCAGTTGCACTTCCAGATCATGCACGGGGCATTGGTCGATTGGGACAGAGTTGCCACATTGGAGACAGGTGAGATGGTGGCGATCGGCCTGACTCAGACTGTAGAGCGCTTCCCCACTGGCGATCGGGCGTGATTGTACCACCCCTTCCAGTTTCAACGCTTCCAGCGATCGATACACCGTCGCCAGCCCCATACTCACCCCTTGATTGCGCAACTCCACATACAAATCCTGCGCCGAGATCGAGCGATCGAGCTGCTTGAGTAAGTCCATAATTCGCTCCTGGTTGCGGGTGCGCCGAGTTTTCATACGAAATCCAGTGAGGGGGGGCGGCGGGATGAAGCGAGAGGATCATCTCTTTCATCCTGTTGGGGGTGGGAAAGCGGTAGCATCAGGGATGGTAGTTTATCGGGAAGCTCGTTGTGGCGCAGCAGTATTTCGCTCAAATCTATGTTACTCTCCGTCCGTCTGTCCTCGACCCACAGGGCACAGCAGTCCAGTCGGGCTTGCAACATTTGGGATACAACAATGTCGAACAGGTGCGAATTGGCAAGTACATTGAGGTGACCCTGACGGCAGAGAGTCTGGAGACGGCGCAACAGCAACTAGATCACATGTGCGATCAGTTGCTCGCCAATCCGGTTATCGAGAATTATCGGTTTGAATTGCAGGCATTGTCTACACCTATGAACATGAGTTCATAAATCAAGGGGATATCCTGGAGTTTCGGATTTAAGCCAATACCCTGAAGTTCAGGACTTGAGCAGATCAACGCTCAAGGTTTCGCCCATCGTGGAAACGCGATCGCCCTGCATCAATTTGCGTCCCCGCCGCGTTTCGACACTCCCATTCACCTTCACCTCCCCCGCCTGGATCAACATTTTGGCCTCTCCCCCCGTTTGGACAATGCCCACCAGCTTCAAGAATTGGTCTAATTTGATGAAGGCGGGGGGACTGAAATTGGTCTCGCTCATGGATGCTTAATTTGATTCACCCTTCCACCCTACACCGATCGCCCCGTGCACGTGTGCTATGACGACTCAAGTTGCCCTGCGCCAATTGCTCTACCGTCTGGATGGTCAGAGCTATAAGGCTTACAAAGATTTGGCACCAGTTTACCAATTCCCTGACTTTACCCTGCTGTTTGACCGCATCCAGGGAGATCCCTTTGCCGCTCCCAGTCAATGTCGGGTGCGGATGCCCCAAGCGATTGCCCAGTTACCCCAGTCCTGGTATCAGTCTCGCAGCCGTGAAATTGCCCTGCGGGATTGGCTCACTCGGCAGTGCGATCGCGTCGCTCAAGCCCTCCGCCAAAAGCGCGGCAGCGGCAGTAGTGGCCTGATCGCCATCAGTTCACCCCGCCAAACCATCCTGGAACGAACTTCTGCCTTTGTCACCGAGCAATGGGTAGAACTGCGGCTGGTCGTTGGCCTCCCCGCTTTTGGTCGCCGGGTGGCCGGACGGCAGGCAGCGGAAATGCTATGTGAGGATTTACCCGAACTGATCGCCCAATCCCTGCGATTTGGGGCATTGAACCCGAAAACCGTCCAGCATCACCTTGAAACAGCGGAAGATGCGGACTGGCTGCGATCGCAACTGGCAAGTCGGGATTTGGTGAGTTTTGTCGCCGACGGTGCCGTGTTGCCGCGCCGCAGTGGGGTGGACGATCGCCCGTTGCCAGAGGGCATTCCGTTCGAGTCGCCGCCCGCATTACGGGTCGAATTTACCTGTCCCAATCGCGGCAAAATTACCGGGATGGGCATTCCCGCCGGAATTACGCTGATTGTGGGTGGCGGCTATCACGGGAAATCGACACTGCTGCACGCGATCGAACGGGGCGTGTATAACCACATTCCCGGCGATGGGCGGGAGTGGGTCGTGACTGATCCCACAGCGGTCAAAATTCGGGCAGAAGATGGGCGGAGTGTGACAAATGTGAATATTTCCCCCTTCATCAACCATTTGCCGCTGGGTCGCTCGACGACGCAATTCTCCACCGAAAACGCCAGTGGCAGTACGTCTCAGGCGGCGACGATTCTGGAAGCGCTGGAAGCCGGGACGCAATTGCTCTTGGTGGATGAAGACACGTCTGCGACCAATTTCATGATCCGCGATCGCCGCATGCAGGCATTGATCAGTAAGGACAAGGAACCGATCACCCCGTTTATCGACAAAATTCGCCAACTGTTCACCGAACATCAGGTTTCGACCATTCTGGTGATGGGCGGCAGTGGCGATTACTTTGATGTGGCCGATACCGTGATTGCCCTGCAGGATTTTCAGCCGCAAGATGTGACGGCTCAAGCCCAGGCGATCGCCCAGCAATATACCACCCATCGCACCGCCGAAGGCGGCCAGCAATTCGGCCCCCTCACGCCCCGGTTCCTACCCGCCTGCCCGGTAGAGTCTGACCGCCCCCGCTGGAAAGCTTTTGATCTCGATACGGTCGTGATTGAGCGGGAAGACATTGATCTGACGGCTGTGGAACAACTCGTCGATCCCGCCCAACTGCGGGCAATCGCCGCCACCCTGGTCCACATCCAGGAGCGCTACCTCACGGGCAAAACGACGGTGCCTCAAATCCTCGATCACACGCTGACCGCGATCGCCCAAACCGGGTTTGATCCCCTGGCCTTCTGTCCCCCCGGCGATTTTGCCGTTTTTCGGCGGCAGGAACTCGCGGCAGCGCTCAACCGTTGGCGCTTGCTCTACCGTCATCTGGCAGAGTCCCCCGACCCCCGGCGATCGCCCACGCCCCGCCAACGTCCGATGCCGAAAGAAGATGGGGAAGAAAATGAGCGATCGCCGGAAGCGGAAACTGGGGACGAGAGGCGGCGACGGCGGCGGGGTTCTACCCAGGCTTGATGCTGGCTGTAGTCTAGCAGCGCATTATTGAGCGGGTGGAGTCCAATCAATTTCGCCAGACACACCTGCTTTCACCCGTTGCGAGACTTGCAGACCCGTGGCACCTGCAATCCCTTTTTCGGCCATGGTCGAGAACTTCACCAGTTCTGCCAGAGCGTATTCCAATTGCGCACCAGCATCCAGTGCGACCCAACCTTCGGGCGTGAGTTCTCGATATTCAAAGTGCAGGTGTGGCCCCGTCGAGTTGCCCGTACTGCCAACACGCCCGATGACGGCTCCCTGCTGAACGGTTTCGCCGGCTTTCACAAAGACTTCGGAGAGGTGTCCATATAGGGTTTGCTGCTTGCCCTGGTTGTGATTCAGCGCCACGGCTAACCCATAGCCCCCCAGGAAGTCAGCCATTGCCACCTGGCCGGCATAGGCGGCGAGGACGGGCGTGCCAATGGGAGCCCCGATATCAGTGCCGGAGTGGAACCGGGGGGTACCAAAGATGGGGTGCATCCGCCAGCCGAAGAGGGAGGTGATGGGAGCCGGGATCGACAGCGGGAAAATTAAGCGAATGTTGCCGTTCCCCAAGCGTCCGGGGGGCAACATGGTGCGCCGGTAAAAGTCCTTCAGCGAGGGTGTGCTGCCGATCTCGGTGGTGCTATAGCTAGGTGGCATCGCCCCGATCGTAACAGACGGCGGCGTTCCCGTAGCACTGCGACCAAAATCGCTCCCGGCGACAGGCGGCAAGGTGCGCTCGGTGGCACCCACACCATAATCCGTTGAGTCGATGTAGGGATCGTTGGCCGGGGCCGGAGCAGGAGCTACTTCAATGGGGGACGGCAAGTAAGTGGGAGCCGGGGCGATTGCCTCCGGAGCGGCGGCAGGGGCCTCTAGCATTGGAGCCGGATCAACGGCATCCGGAGTTTGAGCAGCTAATTTGCCAGCAGTGAGGCTCAAGAGGCTGACGATCGCGAGACCGGAAAGCAGCGATCGCGGGGGGCTACCCGCTAAGCGATCGGAGGGGGGAAAAAGTCGGTTCATGATGCAAAGCCTCAACAATGAGTCATCTCTGGGTGAACTAAAACGTGTTAACGGGGGGCAGTTGGGGCGCGGGGCCGGGAATGCTGGGAGTGGTGGCACCCGTAGCGATGGGTAAATTGGTCACCGATCGCTCCAATGATGCTAACGCACGGTTATAGCCAATGATGGCGCGGACCAGGTTACCTTCGGCGCGGGTCAAGTCATTCTCGGCGTTGATCACCTCAGTTTGGGTCCCGACACCCGCTTGGAATCGCAAACGGGCTAAGCGCAGGGCTTCTCGTGCCTGGGCGACCGCTTGGCGGTTGGTGCCAATATTCAGGAAGCTCGATTGCAGGTTGGCAAATGCCGTTTCGACCTGCAATTGAATATTGTCTCGCGCTAAGGCAAATCGGGCTTCCGCGATCGCCTTGTTCGCTTCCTGCTGATTGGCGCGGGCGCGGGCTAAACCGCCATCAAAAAAGTTCCAACTCAGTCCGGCGGTCACGCTGTAACCATCGCCAAACCCTAAAGTATCGCGCAAGTTATTCAGGACTTCATACTGCACGCGCAAATTCACCGAGGGGCCTAAAGCTCCCAGGGCCAGACGGCGTTGCTGTTCGGCTAATTCGCGCTGGGCTAACTGTTGCTCCAACTCCGCCCGATTCTTGACCGCCAACACGACCGTTTCGGGTAGGGTTAAAGTCCAACTGCCCGCCACTTCCACTGGATCTGCTGCCGCCAAATCGACATAGACAGGCGCAGCTAAACCTTGCACTAACTGCCGCCGCCGAATCCGTTGATTGGACAGGGCATTGGTGTAGTCCTGCTGGGCATTGGCTAACTGCACCTGCGCTCGTAACACGTCGAACCGAGTGCCTAACCCTGCCCGTTCCAGGGCTTGCGTATCCCGCAAACTGGCTTCCGCATTCCGCACGGCTGACTGCTGAATCCGCACGGCTTCATCGGCTTCTTGCAAGTTGTAATACGCATCCGCTACATTAAACCGCAAATCCTGTTCGGCAACTTCCACCGCTAACTGGTCAAACCGCACCTGCTGTTGTGCCGCCCGAATTCGCGCCGGACGCTGCCCGGAAGTGTAAATGTTGTACCCGACTTCCACGGTGCCACTCAGGGCTAAATTGGCGCGATCGCTATTGGGGATTTGGCGCTGACTTCGGGGCAAAGCCTGTTGCGCCTGTTGCGCGGCTTCTTCCTGCAACTGTCCCTGTGCCGATTGACTTTGACTTAAACCCGCCTGCGTGCCAATCGTGGGATACAGCGCCGCCTGAGCTTCTCGTAAAGCCGCCCGACTGCGTTCTAACTGCAAAATCGCCACTTGTAGCTCGCGGTTATTCCGTTTCGCTAGTTCCAGGGCTTGTTGCAGTGTAATCGGCTGAATCCCGCGCAATTGCACATCTTCGGGGCGGGTGGGAATGGCTAACGGATTCGGGTTGGGATTGAGATATTCCGGTGCTGCCCCCGGCTTCGCTGGTCCAATCGGTTGGGAGGGAGTGCCCGTTTCCAGCGTCGGCGTGCCATTGCCAGGGGCGCTGGCAGGCGCAATCACGGGGGGCGTATTACCGCCGGGGGTGACGGGGGGCGCTTGGGTGATGGGTTTGTCCTGCAATCCTTTGAAATCAGCCAGATTCAGTGGCTTAACGGGTGGCAAGGGCTGCACCGCTGGTTTCGCGACTCCCGATTGCGCCGCCGTCCGGGGTTTGGTGGGTTTAGCGGCACCCTTGGGCGTAGGTCGGGCGGGTTTAGCGGCTGGGGCGATCGCGGTCGGTTTTGGGGTCGTCGCCGCCTGGGGCTGGGGTTTCACGACTGTGGTCGAGGCTGGGTTCGCCGTTCCTGGGACTGGGTTCGCCGTCGCTGGGTCTGGGCGATCGCGGGTTGCCCCGATCTCTGGAGCTGGTTTCGTCCCACTCACGGGCGGACCTGCGGATGGTGCGGTGGGTGCCGCTGGCAGGATGGATTTGTCCGCTGTCACCTCAACTTTGGCACTGGGCGGCACAGTTTCAGACTCTAATTTTCCTGACTCTAATGATGCGGCAGTTGCGGCAGCGGGTGTCGCTCCCGGTTTCACTTCGGTTAATCCTGGAACTGCTTGGTTGAGCGCCACCATCACGCCAATACCAGCAGCCACAAATTGATGAGATGGTCTCATTCCTACCTACCACTCCTCTGACATCACGTTTCCGACCAGTGCCCGGAATCTTTCGCCGGATTACGGGTTAGCCCCGCAACAAGCAAGACATATTATGACCTGAATACGGTCAAAAAATAATCTTGCCCATTGCCTCTAAAAGCATACTGAACAAAAGCACTTCTGATGACTTGATTCTGCCGCTTCCGGTAAATTCCCAATTCCCCCAACTGGTGCGATCGCAGATTTGACCTAATAATCGTAAGGATTTTTCGGTTCCTCAATCGGTTTCAGCGCAGTTGCTTGCAGCACCAATTGGCGCTTATCCTCCAGGGTTTCAGTGATCATTTGGCCTTCAATCTCCAGCCAGGTATCGGGCTTATAAGCTGCCCGCGATCCCGTTAATTTAACAGGTAAGCTGACCGGGTAAGCGTCGGCGGCGCAACAAGTGAGAATAAAGCGCGAAATCAGAATATATTGATCGGGCAAATTGGTCGGGTGAATCACAAAACCCTGCACTCTCGCTTTTTGCCCCGTGTAGGCATCGGGTTCGGGATAAACCGTCAGGGTTCTGACCCAATCAATAATCGATTTATCTTCCGTCTTCTCAGACCCGCGAAACGCTTGTGGCTTCACGCGAGTCAGTGTCGGTCCTTCCTTCACGCCGCGATGGATCGCCGTTTGGCTGGTGAATGGTCGGGGTGCCACCAGCAGTCCCACGATCGCCGTGATCAACAACAGACTACTACTCCAGCCCGTCGGCAGCAGGGTGAGATGCCCCAAATCATTCGGATTCCGACTGCGCTGACTCCGTAACAGCACCAGCGATCGCCAGATTGCCAGCCCCAGCAGGGCAAATCCAGCCGCCACTGTCAGCGCCATATAGTTGGGATGGATCAGCAGGTAAAGTTTGTCAGTGTGCCAGTAATTCAGGAACAGAATGCCCCAAGCCGCGATCGCCAGGACATCAATCCAGGCACCCAGCAGCCGAGGGGAACGAGCAGAACGAGCCATTAGTTCAGGTCTCACGAATAGGCGATCGGGCAGCGGGAATTTACCCCTCAGCGATTATAGCGATCTCTGCCCCAAATCTCGCCCCTTGCCAGTCCTCCACCAAACTCCACTGGGCAAGTTACTGTACAT
>JAIXVO010000343.1 GCA_027482985.1 Cyanobacteriota bacterium | reverse complement strand
TAATGCGATCGCGGGTGTTGGGATCAATCAACTCCACCGTTAACCCTTTCCGCAGTTGGTTGAGGCGATTCGAGGGCACCGACATCCGCAAATCCAACGCCTCATTTTGCACAATGTTGGTAATCGTTTGGGAGGCTGAAACCAGATCCCCCACCCGCACCAAGACCTCGCCGACAGTGCCGGTAATGGGAGCCGTGACGCGCTTAAACCCGACATTCACCGCCGCGGCATCGACCTGAGCTTGAGCTTGCCGCACGCCAGCATCCGCCTGCCCCACGACCGCCTTCGCTTGGTTAATCCCGACTTCCGCCTGCGCGACTTTTTCCTGCGCTACCTGCACCCGATTACTGGAAATTTCCAGATCGGTGCGGGCGCGATCGTAATCAAACTTCCCGATCGCCCCCTGACTCAGCAAAAAGGTAGCGCGATCGAAATTGGTTTTGGATAACTTCTGACTCGCCTGAGCACTAGCCATCTCACTCCGCGCCACCGCCAGATTCTTTTCCGCCAATCGCACCTGTTGCGTGGTCACATTCCGATTGGCCTGAGCGGCACCCACTCCCGCTTGCGCCCCTTCTAGCTGCGGTGCCGTTTGCCCCGGTTGAATGGTCAGAATTGGATCACCCTGGGTCACGCGATCGCCCGGTTGCACCTGCACATCCACAATCCGCCCCTGGGTATCGGGACGCAAATCGACCCGATCAATCGACTCCAACCGCCCGACAAACTCAGAACTGGCCGCGACAGTAGTCGATTGTAACTTCTGCAACTTCACAGGCACTGCCGTTCCCGCACTCGGCGGGGGCGCTTGATTTTGGCAGGCGGCTAGGGGCAGCACTAGCAGCAGCAGGCTCAAGGGGAGCGATCGCGAAGAACCACCCGGAATTCGCCGAAATTTCAACCAATTTGGAGAAAAATAGTTCAGTGGCATAAGACAATTTTTAACAGACTCGCTGAATTTGACTTGAAAACCAGATCCCGATCCGCCCCGTCACTCTACGCAGTCAGCAAAAACGGTCAAGGATAAGGCAAATGACGAGCGCTGGCAGTATCCCCACGTCCATTAGGGACATTAAAAATCACTTTTACAATTGATTCAAGACCAACGACGGACTTGCAGACTAGCAACTAGATGATGATTGCGAGGAACTTAGCAGAAAAAGATATGAAACTAATATGACAACCTTTGTCATGCAGTACCGTGATGGCGAATACCATTGCATCACACTGCTTCAGTACTCACATTCAAGCCAGATTTGAACAGTCAAAACAGCACGCCGTGATCGTTCACAAGTTAGGAGGGGCGATCGCTCGTATTTCGCTGCGACAGTTTGGCAGCAGTCCCGCGCCCCAAAATCAACAGCGGAATGGTCATGATGATCAGGAAAATCCAGACGGTCAACAGCTTCGTCGTCAGTGCCGCATGCAGCAGGACAGCAAAAATACAGCCAAATACAAACCAGCCCGCGATCAACAGCCACCACGCCATCCGCCCCCCGGCTAAGCCTCGGTAAGCCTGCCCTCTGAGCTGAATTTCACCCATCGGATCAAAAGCGGAAGGCAGCGGTTCTGGCGTTAACGGCTGTGCTGCGGGAATTTCCACTGAGAGGTGATCCGGATTAAGCTTCTCATCGGGTAAAAACTGATTGAAATCATCTTTGTTATTCATGGGTTCCTGTCCTATAAACAACCTGCGGCCATGACGGTATATTTCACCCCAACCGATCGCAATCCGCCGATGTTGGTGTTAATTTGAAATGGCTGTAAGTCAGACCGAGCAGGTTCTTCAATGATCAAGGGTTGATTCATGGTGAAGGGTCTGCCCCGCTCCCGATAAAACTGATCGATCGAATCATCGGGATACTTAAAGGTCGCATTCACACTAAATTCGGCACTTTCGCGCGGCATAAAGACCACTCGAAAGGTGCGAAAAATTTGACCACTAGGCACAAACCAGTCGGTATTCCAGTTATTCCGGACTCCCACGCTGGGCGCTGGCCCCGGTAGCGGTACCCGAAATCCCGGCGGGGAAGCAGTCTTCGTGACTTCGCTACCTTCACCTCCCACCAACGGCAACGGGCGGCAGTTCTTGGGCAGAGGAGGCATTGGCGCAGCGCTTTGAGCTTGAGCTACGGTAGGCGCGATCGCACTCACGCTCACCAAAATCGTTAAAAAACTCAATGAAGTTGAACGCAGAGACATGGGTGTAACCTGACTCACTGAATGGACTGCCGCATTGATTCTACAGCTTCTACCCAATCAAGCAATCTTTTCCTTTGAACTGTCACAAAACCGTTAGCGATCGCCCCTCGTTGCCTGCCCGCCGCCCAAACAATGGCATTACAATAAGCACTGTCGGGACTTTTACCCATGCCTATGGTTTCCCACCCCCGTGATGCCATCCTGCCCAGTACTGAAGAGCTGCCCTGCTCTGACGATACGGCTGTGGATAACGGAGATCAGAATCTCCTCCCCAACCTCCTGTTGTTTGCCCTTGCCCTGTTGTGGTCAGAGCGGTTCGATTGGTATTTCGGTGTCGATATGGCGGTTTATCACACGACGGGGGTCAGTCCCAAAGTGCCCGTGGTGCCCGATGCCTTTCTCAGCCTGGGAGTGGAACGCAAAAAGGGCGGCAAGTCACGGCGTAGTTATGCCACCTGGGAAGAGCACAATGTCGTGCCCGTTCTGGGCTTAGAAATGGTATCCCACCGTCCCAATGATGAGTATGACGAGAAATTGCAGCTTTATCAGCAGTTGGGCGTGCTCTACTATGTGATTTACAATCCCGAATTTTGGCAGCGCGATCGCCATCAACCGTTTGAAGTTTACAAACTCGTAGGCGATACTTACCGCTTGCAAATTGGCGAACCGTTTTGGCTGCCAGAAATCGGCTTGGGCTTGGGACGCGGACGGCAAATCATCGGCGGCATTGAACAGGAAATTCTGCTTTGGCATGATGCCCAAGGTCATCCCTACCCCTTGCCCGAACAGCAACTCGTCGCCCTGCAAACTCAACTCCTGGCTGAACGGGAGCAGCTTCAAGCCGAACGCGATCGCACCGCCACTGAACGCGATCGCGCCGAACGACTGGCGGCTTACGTGCGATCGCTGGGTCTTGACCCCGATCAAATTCCCTGATCAACGGCGCTGCGGGTCTCCCCGACTGGGCATAACTGTGAAAATCCCCTTAAACCTGCAACAGATTGAGGCAGAACAGGGTAGGGTGCAAAAGGGACAATGTTAGGATGGGTCTATTCGGCTAATCCCGATCGGTTTACCGGGAATGTCGATTTTGAGGCCGTAGTCCCAAGCGTTCATTCACGGGAGTCTGAGGTCGGTTGGAGGGTTGTGCCTCTGACCCACTGTTTAAGGTCTCTTGTGGATCGCCGCTAACACCCACTTTTCTTTATTTGTGCAGTTCCGATGGTCAATATTTCAGCACCTCCTGATGTTCAGAAAGTTTCCAAAGTCGAAGGACTTAAAGAGCGCAGCAATTTTTTACGGGAACCCGTCGCCTCCGAACTGCTGCTAGACACGACGCATTTCTCGGAAGACGCCATTCAAATCCTGAAGTTTCACGGGTCTTACCAGCAAGACAACCGCGACAACCGGGTGAAAGGGCAAGAGAAGGATTACCAGTTCATGTTGCGCACCCGGAGTCCGGGGGGATTTATTCCGCCGGAACTTTATCTCACCCTGGATCGGTTGGCGGATGAGTATGGCAACCATACCTTGCGAGCCACGACGCGGCAGGGCTGGCAGTTACATGGGGTGCTGAAAAAGAACTTGAAAGCCACGATCGCC
>JAIXVO010000226.1 GCA_027482985.1 Cyanobacteriota bacterium | reverse complement strand
TCCGGTTTCTGTGAAAACTTATCAGGTGGATGGGGTGCCCGCGTTTCGGTTAATTCAAGCGGGAGAAGTGTTGGAAGTCCTGGAAGGGGCAGTCCCGAAACAAAAAATTGAGGAACTGATCAATCCCCATCTGGTCGCAGTTTAAGCAAGCTATCCTCAGGCCGAGTGGGCAGGCTGGGGGCGGGATTGCCACGCTAGGAGGGCGATCGCGATCGTCGGTAAGCTAATCGACCAGAGGCCAAGTTGCGCGGTGATCACTGCCCCCAGTGCCGCCCCAATCGTGAAGCTGAGGAGCGCCAAGCCAAATTTGCTAACCCGCTGTTCGATCTCGGCTTGTTGGCGGTCAGGGTGTTCGTGTTGCAGATGATCCCGAATCACCAGCAGTCGTGCCAGATCAATCGTGAATTGGGTCAGGTTGCCCGTCATTATAGTGGTCGGTGCCAGGTTGCCAAACGCTTCTCGCATCAGGGCATTCTGTACCCCCATCGCAAACACCCCTGCCGACCCGATCGCGAACAGCGCCCAATCCTGACTCAGTTGATCCGCCAGTCCCACGCCCAATAGGGTGAATAGCAGCAGGGTGAGGGCTTCCAGTCCTAAAAATCGGGCCAGCGACCAGTGCCGAGTCCGTAACAGTGTGGTGGTGAGTAAGCTCGCCAGAATGAAGCCGGGAATCACCGCCAGCCGTACCCACACTCGGCGATCGCCCAAGCCCGCAATTTCAGCACCCGCCACCACTAAGTTCCCAGTGACGTGTGCCGTAAACAATCCATTCAGGCTGAGGAAGCCTGCCGTATCCACATAACCTGCGACGGCACTAAGGAGAGCCGTTGTCCAGCGATCGCGGAAGGTTGCCTGAGCCATAACGCCGTCTGATGGGTAGGGTTGCAAAATCAAGGGTGCGGTTGCGCCCGAAGAATTCCGGAAGCGATAGACTAAATATCTCAGAATTGGGGCGGATGCAATGCCTCGGAGGATGCCGTGATGGAATTTGCTCAACGTCTGGAACCGCTCCGCTCGAATGTGTTTGCCGATATGGATCAGGCAAAAGCCAGAGCCAGACAGGCGGGACGCGAAATTATTGACCTCTCCCTGGGGTCTTCCGATTTGCCGACTCAACCCCATGTGATTGACGCGATCGCCCAGTCCCTCCCAGACCCCACCACTCACGGTTATTTATTGTTTCAGGCGACCCTCCCGTTTCGGCAAGCGGCGGCGAGCTGGTATACCGAAAAGTTTGGGGTGCCCGTTGACCCGGAAACCGAAGTCCTGCCGCTGATTGGGTCGCAGGAAGGCACCGCCCATTTACCGCTAGCGCTCCTCAATCCGGGCGACTTTGCCCTGTTGCAAGATCCGGGTTATCCCTCCCATGCCGGGGGCGTTTACCTGGCGAGTGGGCAAATTTACCCGATGCCGCTCCGGGCTGAAAACGACTTTCTCCCCGTCTTTGCCGAGATTCCCGCGCCCGTGTTGGCGCAGTCCAAAATGATGGTCTTGAGCTATCCCCACAATCCCACGACGGCGATCGCCTCCCTGGAATTCTTTCAATCGGCGGTCGCCTTTTGCCAGCAACACCACTTAGTCCTGGTTCACGATTTTCCCTATTGCGATCTGGTATTCCCCACTGCCGCTGGCGAAACGGTGGCCAGCCTCGCCCCCTCCGTGTTGCAAGCTGACCCGGAAAAAACTGTCTCCATTGAGTTTTTCACGATGTCGAAGTCCTACAACATGGGCGGCTTTCGGGTGGGCTACGCGATCGGCAATGCGGAACTGATTCGAGCCTTGCGCCAGGTGAAGGCGGCGATCGATTTCAACCAGTATCGCGGCATTTTGCATGGGGCGATCGCCGCTCTGACGGGTACCCAGGCGGGTGTGCAACTTGCGGTCGATACCTTCCGGGAGCGGCGGGATGCGTTTGTCAAAGCACTGCACGCGATCGGGTGGGAAGTGCCCATCCCCCATGCGACGATGTATATTTGGGCGCAATTACCCGATCGCTGGGCGCAGGATTCGGTGGGTTTTTGCCGTCAGCTAGTGGAGCAAACCGGAGTTGCCGTTTCTCCCGGTGCGGGGTTTGGCAAATCGGGTGAAGGCTATGTTCGGTTTGCGCTGGTGCATGCTCCTGCCATTCTCGAAACTGCCGTCGCCAGAATGCAGCCCTTTTTCTAACCGAAAGCCCTCCCTCAATCTCTGCATGGATTGAGTCCCGGCTGCGCTCAACCCACAGAGGCCGGGCGTTGAGCGGAGCCGAAATGCGGTTACGGGACATCGCGGGTGTGCAAACGGCAGCGGGGAGACCAGTGCAACAGCTGGAGGTGGCGAAGTTTTTTCGCAAGGGCGATCGCTATAGTCAGAGTCACAATCTGATTGATCGCCTCTGCCATGTGTCCCGTGGCAGAGCCAACTTGTCCTAAGTGTTCTGACCAAAGCTATATTTCATGGCACCGACACTGCAACAACTTAATTGCCTGGAAGACGCGAAGTCAGCCCTGCCCGCAGGCATTGAACTGGCACAAGCGATTGCCTCTCAACCCCTGATCGATGCCGGACAAACCCGATTGCAAGATCTACAATCCAGCCAACTCTGTCCCCCTGAGTTGAGCAAATTGCCCAGTGAGCAAGGCGATGAGAGCCATGACCCCAACCTACAAAGAATCGTTGAACAGTTGGCAGCGACATCTCGAAGACGACTTGCCTTCTCTGGAAAGGGCGATCGCCAATGAGTTAGCCGCACCCCCCGTCATGGTGATTATGATGCGGCTAGACACCAATTCCTCCAGCCTGCGGCAGGTCACGATTTCTCGCCGCTTGCAATGGTTGGGCTCGATGGTCACCGCGCTAATAACCTGGGTAACGGTCGGGTTCCTGCTGACGATGGGTCGTTAGGCTGGGAACTTGGCCAGAATGTCGCCTATTCGGGGAACCCGCCTTTCTTGCTACCAGACTTCGAGTTAATTCGGAGCGACACGCGATCGCGCGAGAGATCATAGGTCAATGGCTGGGGACTAGCGGTGAGGTTTTTGCGACCCTCGGCGACTAAGGTCGGGGTCGGGAATTCAGCTCCGAATGACTTCATGGTAGCCATGCGTTCGGTTGGGGACGGATGAGAATCTCCTGGTGTTTGGCTCCCCGGTAAGCGATTGAGCACGCTCATCACAGTCATACAACCTTCTGGTTTGAATCCTGCCCGCACCATATATTGATAGCCCAACTTATCCGCTTCAAATTCATGGCGATGGCTCAAGGCTGACCATTCCTTGCGCAGCTTTTCCTCTTTTGCTGCCGAAATTTGATCAATGCGCTGGACGGCAGCTTCCAGCCGCCGCTGACGTTGATTCTGTAACATGCCACCGATCAGACCACCTACCAAGCCAGGAATGCCTCCCGCCCCCTTAATGAAGCCTCCCAGGGAAGCTGCCTGTCCAGTTACCCAGCCCCCAATGTTCATGCCCTGGAGATCTTTGCGCAGATCTTCCTGCTCTGCCGTCACTTCTTCCAAGGCCTCAGTGCGAGCCTGTTGTAACAGTTTCTCCCGTTGTGCTTCGCCGACCGGAATATGATTTTGCACATGGTGTGCCATTTCATGCCCAACGATGCAAGCGATCGCGTCCGTATCCCCCGCCACCAGATCCAGCAGCCCACTGTGCATTGCCAGTAGATTGGCCTGCGTCGCGTAGGCGTTAATGTCATATTGGGGCGAAATGTAGACTCGCCAGGGACTGCGATCCAGCGCATTGGCCCGTGCCAATCGTTCTACGATGCGGTATAGCGTATAGTAATCGGCGGGCAGATCTTTTTCAGCTTTCTTGTAAAAATCAACCGCTTTCGTCGGTTTCGCCTGCGCGATTGTCAGCTGGCGTGGCAACGGATCGACAGCCTGGGTTGGGGCAGGCAATGTCCAGCCAGTTACGGAAAGTCCCGCGATCGCACTCACTACCATCGTCTGTATCGTCTTCATGCCCACTTTGCCTTACCGTGAAAATCATTATCTTGTTCCCGGTTGACCTCAGCCGTGCTAGTGACTGCAGCCGACTGGGGTACCCGGATTGACCAGATCACAACCCGAAACTTTGTTATCGTCTCGCAGGTTGACCCACAAAACCACAGCTATCTTAAAACTTTGCAAAGTTTTTATACAATCACTTCTTGCAGTTCTGCGATTTTTCCGGAGCATTCGGCAACGACCCGCAGGCAATGGCTAGAATGTAAAGACATGCGCAACATTTGATTCATCTTCTGCAACAGAGTAGAGATTAAATCAACATAGAGCGAGATGTAAATGGGGATCAACTTTCCGCATAATATCCAGTAACACAGTTAACACCTGCAACTGTTCATGCCAAGTTCTGGAATTTCCAATCCCAAAAGTCGCTTGTTGAATTGGTGGGAGTCGCTTACGCCACTGTCGCGCGCCTTGGCGATCGCGCTGGCGGCCCCCTTGATTGTCCTTAACTTCTGGGCATTTGCCTCAATTTTTAGTTACTTCCAGTCGCTGTTGGTCGTGCTCATTGTGGCCTCGCTGTTTGCTTTCCTGCTTAACTACCCAGTGAGCTGGCTGCAAAAGCGTGGGACTCCCCGCACGCAAGCAGCGATCGTTGTTTTCTTATTGGCGATTCTTGGCATCTTGGTGCTGGCTGTGACCCTCCTGCCGTTGGCGATCGCCCAGGCGCAACAACTCGTGGTGCGGTTGCCAGAATGGTTTGACTCCGGTCAACGGCAATTGGTCATGCTGGATCAACGGCTGACCGATATGGGCTTACCCATCAGTCTGGATGGGTTGATTGTGCAGATTAACGATCGCCTCAAAAGTCAGCTTCAAAACATTGCGGGTAAAGCCCTCAATCTCACCCTGGATTTAGCTGTTTTCACCGTCGCTAAGCTGATTGACGTGCTATTGACGGTGATTTCCACGTTTTACCTGCTGCAACATGGAGATGAGGTCTGGGAAAACATCGTCGGCTGGCTGCCAAACCGTATCCAGGAGCCTTTCTCGAATACGT
>JAIXVO010000386.1 GCA_027482985.1 Cyanobacteriota bacterium | reverse complement strand
TTCGCCGCCCGATCGCCGAAGTTTTTACCACCATTAATCCCCAACCCGTGGCGGCTGGTTCGATCGCCCAAACTCACCGGGCTACGCTCAAAGACGGTCGAGAAGCAGCCTTAAAAGTGCAAAGACCAGGAATCGACATCACGATCGAACAAGATATCAACTTGATTCGGAGTTTGGCGGATTTAGTCTCACTCACCAAAGTGGGACAATATTACGACTTGAAAGCTTTGGCAGAAGAATTCTCCAGTGCCTTACGCGCTGAACTGAATTTTTCACAAGAAGCGGAGTATACCGATCAACTGCATCGTAATTTGTCGGGTAGTCGCTGGATTAAGCCGGATACCTTGGTAGTGCCCGAAATTTACTGGGACTATACCACTGAAAAACTCCTGGTGATGGAATGGCTGAACGGAGTGCCGTTGCTCTCTGCCAAACTCGGCAGTAGCGGTCTGAATGGGGCTTCTCCAGAAACGCGAGAAGTCGTCAATTTGCTGATCCGCGCCTTTTTCCAGCAAATCTACATTGATGGCTTTTTCCATGCCGATCCCCATCCCGGCAATTTGTTTTATTTGAATGACGGCAAAGTCGCGTTGCTGGATTGCGGCATGGTGGGACGGCTTGATCCGCGCACGCAACAGATTTTGACGGAAATGTTGCTAGCTCTAGTAGATATGGATGCCCAGCGGTGCGCCCAACTCACCCTGCAACTGGCAGAAGCCGTGGAGCCAGTCAACGTGGCACGCCTGGAAGCCGAGTACGATCGCCTGTTACGGCGCTATTACAGCCTCAGTTTGTCGCAAATCAACTTCAGCCAATTGTTTTACGAAGTGCTGCAAAAAGCGCGTGCCAATAATCTGCGCGTTCCTGGCAACATGGGCTTGTATGCGAAAACGCTGGCGAATCTGGAAGGGGTGGCCCGCAAACTCGACCCCAACTTTAACCTACCAGAACAAATTAAGCCGCTGATGACCGATCTCTTTCAACGGCAATTTGTGGGGGAAGCGCCACTGCAAGCGTTACTCAGAACGGCGTTGGACTTAAAAAGTTTGGGCCTACAATCGCCCCGGCAGGTGGAAGTTTTGCTGGAACGCCTGACCTCGGAAACCCTGCAATGGAAACTGAATATCCGCGATTTGGACTTGCTGCGCCGCAGTGTGGATGATTCTGCCAATCGCCTATCCTTCAGCATCGTCGTTGGCTCCCTGATCATGGGTGCCGCTCTGATACTGTCCAACGATCGCACGGGTCGCTTGTTCTGGCTGAGCAGCACCCTCTTCGTCTCCGCCAGTCTGTTGGGACTCTGGCTGATTGTCAGCATCCTGCGGTCAGGTCGCTTGAAGTAGCGATCGCGAGTGGCAGGTGGATGATCAAGACTATTAATTAGTTTTCAGCTTCCTACCACTTTCCTGCCAGTTTAGGGCTGAAAATCCTTAAAAATACCCACAAAAAAGCGCAGGCTTTGAGAGTCGTCAGATCACCCAAAGTCTCAGAAAGCGATGCCAGTATTGTTTTTCTTCCAATCGGGATGACTGGATTCGAACCAGCGGCCCCTTCGTCCCGAACGAAGTGCGCTACCAAGCTGCGCCACATCCCGTTAACTTTTCGCTTATCTAGGGTATCACATCTGATTGCCGGTAATGGCCTCGAATTCAAGAAAGGCAGAGGAGAGGAGTCAGAAGTCAGGAGTCAGAACATCTAAATGCTCTGCCCTGCTCCTGCCGCTCTCATCCCTCTGCCTTCAGCCTTCTGCCTTTTGCCTTAACTCAGTGCTTCCAAATAATCCCGTACCCGATTCCGGCGTTTGGGTTGGCGTAGTTTTTGCAGGGCTTTGGCTTCAATCTGCCGGACTCGTTCGCGGGAAAGGTCGAGTGCCCGCCCAATTTCGGCCAGAGAGTAGGGTTGTCCATCGCCTAACCCAAAGCGCATTTGGATCACATCGCGTTCGCGGCTGGTGAGGTCATCCAGGAGTTGTTGCAGGTCGCGGCGCAGCGATTCCCGCATGAGGGTATCTTCCGGGGTGATGTCATCGGTTTCCAGTAAATCACCCAGTTCGGTGTCCTTCTCTTTGCCGACCTTCGTTTCCAGGGACACCGATCGCGGCACCCGCAGCAACACTTCCCGGACCTGGGGAGCGGTCATGTCCAGCTCGTTGGCGATGTCTTCCATCGTCGCGGTGCGCCCTTTTTCCTGGGAAATTTTGCGCTGCGCTTTTTTGATCTTGTTCAGCTTCTCTGTGATGTGAACTGGGAGGCGAATGGTGCGGCTTTGAGTCGCGATCGCGCGGGTGATGCCCTGGCGAATCCACCAGTAAGCGTAGGTACTGAACCGATAGCCTTTGGTGGGGTCAAATTTCTCGACGGCGCGTTCTAAGCCCAACGTGCCTTCCTGAATCAAGTCCAGCAGTTCTAAGCCACGATTCTGATACTTTTTGGCCACCGAGACGACGAGGCGCAAATTCGCCTTGATCATATGTTCTTTAGCCCGAATGCCTTCCATCTGGATTTTTTCCAGATCTTCGACTTTAAGATTGGCTTGCTTCGCCCATTCCCGTTTGCCTTCCGCCATGATCGGTTTCAGGTCGGCAACGGTTACAGCGGCATCACTGGCCCAGCGTTCGAGGGAGGGACGATGCCCTAACTGAGCAGTCAGGCGATCGTGCACATCAATGAGTTGGACATATTGCTGAATGGCACCCGCTTGCTCGGCGGCGGCTTGTTGCCGTAACTCCAGCAGATTCATATAGCGTTGCACCCGTTGAGCTTCCGAGACCTCTTCATCTCGTCCTAAGAGGCGTACGCGACCGATTTCTTGCAAGTAGAGGCGGACTAAATCGGTGGTACGACGACTGGCAGCACGACGCAGGTTGGCGGGATCAACAGAGTCTTCCAGGCTCATCAGGTCATCAATCGCGGGATCTTCGTCCATCCGATTGGCCGAGAAACTCTGAGAAAAAGGTTGCTCGTCGTATTCTGCTTCAACGTAGAAAGATGTTGCTGGCATAGGGCTTTGTCTCGGTTGCTCCAGATAAGTGGGCTTCAGTCGTATCGTTAGTGTTCCCGTCATGGGGGACTGGAGAACAGTGCTTAGAGTTCCGTAACGTTACGGTTCTCGTGAGAACCTATCGGCTTACAAAATGGACTTTATGCACTGCAACGATTCGGACTGAGGATAGATAGGTTTAATGCACCCAAGACGCTTGCATGAACAGCCGGGGCTGTGGCTGTCACGAAGCGATGACGGAATCGGCGAAGTCGCCAGATTGACGAATCTCCAGATTGACTAACCTCCAGAAAGTATAGAGACTAGCCAGAGATTGAGTCGTGACCTGAATCAGTGGTTAGGTTAACCTACATCACCCTTCCCCTAGTTTCCTGACTTCTGTCTCTAGATCCGGTTTCTTTACTCAGGTTTTGTAAAGTCGCGATCGCGCCCGTTGCTACATGAAAACTTGCGGGTGGGGCTTGTGCAATGTGTCGCGATCGGTGTTAATCCAATGATTCGGGTTTGTAGTCCCGGAGCATCAAGGCGGCGACGGCAGCTTGCGGGGTAATTTCACCTTTTAACAGTTGTGCCACCTGTTGCGAGATGGGCACGGCAATTTGCTGTTGCGCCGCCAGTTTGACCAGGACTTCTGTTGTATTCACGCCTTCTGCGGTGCCGCCCAATGCCGCCAATACATCTGCCAGAGATTTTCCGGTAGCTAATCCATAACCCACCCGGTAATTCCGACTCAGGGCACTGTTGCAAGTCGCCAGCAAATCCCCCAAGCCCGACAGGCCATAAAACGTTTCGGGTTTTGCACCCCAGTCCGTGCCGACGCGAATAATTTCCGCTAACCCGCGAGTCACTAGGGCGGCTTTCGCATTAGTACCGAGGTTCAACCCGTCACAGGCACCGACCGCGATCGCAATCACATTTTTGAGAATGCCGCCCAACTCCACTCCGACGACATCCGAGTTGGTGTAAATCCGAAAGCTGTTGGAGGATAACGCCCGTTGCACCGTTTCGGCGGCGGTCAAAGTCTCACTGGCGACTACCGTGGCGGCTGGTAGACCTTGCTGAATTTCTTCTGAGAGGTTGGGACCCGATAAGACGGCGATCGCCTGATCCGGGCAAGCCGCTTGCCAAAGTTGGGAGGGTAAACGGGGTAGTTGCGTCGCGGAACCGGAATTCGCGTCTAAACCTTTGGTGGCTGTGACGAGAATCGTTTGGGGGGGCAGCGAATCGGGCTGAATTTGTTGCAGCACCGATCGCACGCCCTTCATCGAGACGGCTGAAATCACGATATCAGCATCCGCTAGCACGGGCGGCAATGGGGTTTCCAGGCGGCGTGACCAGATTTTCACCCGATGCCCTTTGCGCTCGGCGAGGGTCGCTAAAGTCGTGCCCCACGCGCCTGCTCCCAGCACCACGACCGTCAGACTAGCCACCGATGACTGCGTGACCCGATCGACGCTCATCCCTCAGCACTCACAACCGCCTGTCGGGGATACCGCGTCATCAACTCGCGCACCTGTTCGGCATGGTAGGAACTGCGGGTGAGGGGAGAGGACACCACTTGTAAAAAGCCGATCGCTTCCCCAAATTCGCGCCATGCGTCAAATTGGGCGGGCGTGACAAATTCCTGCACCCCCAGATGTTTTTGCGTCGGCTGGAGATACTGCCCAATGGTCAGGATGTCGCAATGCACTGCCCGCAAATCCTGCATCACCTGGCAGACTTCCGCATCGGTTTCGCCCAAACCCACCATGATGCCGCTCTTAGTATAGAGATGGGGGGCAACGGCGTGAACTTGGCGCAGGAGTTCCAGAGATCGCCCATAGTCCCCCTGCGGACGCACTCTTTTATAGAGCCGGGGAATCGTCTCTGTATTATGGTTCAACACTTCTGGCTGCGCAGCCAAAATACTTTCCAGTGCTGCCCAATTGCCGCACAAATCGGGAATCAGGACTTCGATCGTGGTGTGGGGCGAAATTTGGCGGATGGCTTGAATGCAGCGATCGAACTGAGACGCTCCACCGTCAGGCAAGTCATCCCGATTCACAGAGGTGATCACCACATGGTTGAGCTGCATCCGGCGCACAGCTTCCGCCAACCGCTCTGGCTCGGTGGGGTCGAGGGGTTTGGGTTTCTTTTCAAAGTCGATGTCGCAGTATGGGCAGGCGCGGGTGCAGGCAGGTCCCATAATCAAAAAGGTGGCGGTGCCATGATTGAAGCACTCGCCGATGTTGGGGCAGGAGGCTTCTTCGCACACCGTATTCAAGCCCAAATCCCGCAGGACTTCCTTGACATTGCCCACCCGTTCCCACTGGGGCGCTTTCACCCGTAACCACTCTGGCTTGACGACCACGCTGCGACTCAAATAAACGACTATCGTTCAGTGTATCGCGTCTCTGGGATGCCGTGAGATGGCTTGGGCTGTGGGAAGGCCGGAGCACTTTGCAGAAATTGGGCAATGTCGCCCTGAAATTCGTCCTGAATCAAGGTGGCCGCGATCTTGAGGGCCAGCGGGTTGCCCTCACATTGTTGAATCAGTGCCTCACTGTGGGGCGTGGGAGGCAGTCCTTTGGCGCGTAAAAGTTGTTGGCAGGCGAGGGGATCTAATCCTTTCAGGGTGAGTGCCCGCACGGGTAGAGTGTCGCCTTGCAAAACCGCTATTTCCTGTGGCTTCTGGCTACTGGTCACGACTAAGCAGCTTTGATGTTGAATTTCGCCCACACAGCGCAGGAGTTCACCATAATCTCTGGGGCTGGCAGGATGCGTCGTGGAGGATGCCAACACAGCCTGAAAATCTGTCAGTACAATCAGGCTGCGAGATTGGCGGAGCACCTGGATGAAGCGAGAGAGGCGATCGCCCAGATTGGACGGTAAAGCCTCTGGTGCCACGGGTGGATCAGAGAGGAACTGAATCAAGGTCGTGAGTAAATCGGGTAGCGGCGGGGCATAACGGAGCG
>JAIXVO010000238.1 GCA_027482985.1 Cyanobacteriota bacterium | reverse complement strand
CCACGGTTTCCATCACAATCACAGGGTGATAGGACAGGAGCAAAGTTTGAAAGCGATGAATGCGATCGACAAGAGCCATAGTCAATATCGGCAGGGGGCTAAACCTTAGTATGTCCTGATCTTCAGCCCTCGGGAGGAAAGTTCCCGACAAAAAATTATAAGGTCTAGATGAAGTGCCCTCCAACCTGAAACTGTCGCCAGTCTTGCCAAACCTCCGACATCTGCCCCACCCCCATCCTGCCTGCTGCCCCCTGCCCTCTGCCTTCTGCCCTATAATGAGAAATAACCTAAACTTTTGTAAAGGGGTGCGCCATGACTCAGCCTGACATTGCTGCCATTTCCGCTCAGTTGGATAGTGAGAGTGTCCGCGATCGCATGGTGGCGCTGGCCTCACTGCGGCATGTGGCAGCGGCAGAGGCGGTGCCGTTAATCAAAAAAGTGCTGGATGATGAAAGCCTGCAAATTCGCTCGATGGCGGTCTTCGCGCTGGGCATTAAGCAAACCGACGAAAGTTTTCCCATTTTGTTAGATATTCTGACGAATGAACCCGACTACGGCATACGCGCTGATGCGGCGGGGGCGTTGGGTTACTTGGAAGACAACCGCGCCTTTGAACCTTTAGTCCGCACGTTTTACGAGGATACAGATTGGCTGGTGCGCTTCAGTGCCGCCGTGTCGTTGGGCAATTTGAAAGATCCCCGGGCATTTGATGTGTTGATTCAAGCGCTCGATAGTCCGGAAGTGGTGCTGCAACAGGCGGCGATCGCGGCGTTGGGTGAAATCAAGGCGATCGCGGCAGTCGATCACATTCTCCGGTTTGCCCAGGCAGAAGATTGGCTGGTGCGGCAACGGTTGGCGGAAGCGTTAGGTCATTTGCCCAGTCCCAAGAGTCTTTCCGCTTTGAACTATCTCGCCAAAGATAGCCACCCGCAAGTGTCAGAAGCTGCTCGCATTAGTCTGGAACGGTTAGCCACAGCCGAATAAAGGGCGATCGCGGATAGCTGCAACTCAAGTGCAATTGCGAATGGCTCCAGATTGTCAGGCGCAGAAAGCCTGGTAGGATATTTGTACTCCTTCGCCAGTTGATTTGTGACTAAAAAAGCAGATATTGGTGGTAAGCGACTCATTAGTCTGGCTCCGGCAGCCTGGGTCAAGTGGGTGACGCAACAACCCGATGTCATTGCCCAGGAAATTTTAGGTTCAGAGTTTCAATGGGTCAGCCGCGAAAATGATGTCCTGATCAAAGCTTACAGCCCCATCCAGGGTGAGTTTTTGATTCTGAATGAGTTGCAGTTGCGGTACACGGAAAAATTGCCCTCCCGGATGCGGGCTTATGCTGCCCTCGCATCCGAAAAATATGGGTTGCCCACCTATCCGGTGTTAGTCAACATTCTGCCACCGACGACCAAGGTCACGATTCGCGATCGCTATGAAGCGAATTTCATGGGGTTAGAGATCCGGCAAGATTATCGCCTGATTAATTTGTGGGAAGTGGATGCCGCGATCGTCTTTGAGCAATCACTGAATGCGCTACTGCCATTTGTGCCCATTCTCAAAAATGGCGGACAGGCTACGGTTGTGCAACAAGCCCTGAATCAGTTGCGCACCGATGCTCAGTTGGTTGAATTAGAATCCTTGCTGGCATTTTTTGCTAGCTTTGTGTTAGAAAGCGATGTGGTGCGGCAAATCATGAGGTGGGATATGGCAGTGTTGCGAGAGTCACCCTGGTATCAAGAGATTTTGCGGGAAGGCGAACAGCAAGGCGAGCAAAAAGGACGGCAGGAAGGACGGCAGGAAGGTGAGCGATCGCTCGTGCTCAAACTGCTGCATCGCCGCTTCGGTTCGCTTTCGCCCACGCTCATCGCGCAGGTCGAAACGCTGTCGGTTGAACAGTTGGAAGCATTGGGAGAAGCGTTGCTAGAGTTCACCCAACTCGATGATTTAAATCTGTGGCTAATGCAAAACACCTAAATTGGGTCAATTCCTCAGTCACCGAGTAACCCTTTGAGTAAACTGCTGGTCCGCGTGACATGATCGGACATTAATTGACGGGCGCGATCGCTATCTCCTTCAGTAATGGCGGCGAGAATCTGTTGATGTTGCGTGAATGAGTCTAAACAGGCGGCGGGACTATGGGGAATCACAGCCAGTAAGTTCGAGAGATCGGCGTGAATATTGGTCACAACGGCAACCAGGCGATCGCATTGTGTGGCTTTTGCAATCAGCAAATGAAATTCCGTATCCAGGCGACGATGTTCCGCAAATTGCTGTACCACCTGCGGCATTTGGTGGACGAGGGACTGCAGTTGCGCGAGTTGTTCCGGCGTAGCGCGATCGGCAGCGAGTGAGGCGACTCCCGGTTCTACCACCAAGCGATGATCCAGGATATCTGGCAGAGTTACGCCCAAAGTCAGGAGACGTTGCTTCAGTTCCATCACGCTGGGCACGGTCAATTCCGTGGCGACAAAAGTGCCGCCGGAACGCCCGCGTTTGACGATCAGCAAGCCTTGTGCCACCAGTACCCGAATCGCTTCCCGCAAGGTTGTGCGACTGACCCCCATGATTTCGGCCAATTCCCGTTCAGCAGGGAGTTGTTCCCCACGTCGATACAAGCCCATTTTGATCGCCGCACTGAGGCGTTCAACGGTCACTTCGTAGGCATTCGCACCCGCCTTGGCATTGGGCATGAGGGTCGCGATCGCCGGGAGTGCAGCATTGCTCTGCCCCACTGCGATCGCCGAACTGAGAGATGGACGCATAAGGTTAAGTCACCAAGGTTTTTTCGCGAACGATGCTCAAGCTGGAGCGGCATCCTGGCATTCAATTAGCTGCCAGAAAACCTAACGAAAGGCATCACAATTAACCGTTAGTTCTGTTTTTAAGGTCTAATGTTAGACCATAAAAGTCAAGTTTAGCTTTAACCCATTCCCTTCAGGGCTAACAAGGTGTTAGTTCCCGGTGGTTGTCGTTTCATCACGCAGGAAGCTTTATGGACAAAGATCGGAATGTGCGGGGCGTACGCTACGAAGACGTGGATGATGCCTATTTAGAGAAGCGTCAACTGCGGCGCAGCGCGGGTTGGATTTTGCTCTGGGCGTTAGGGGTCGGTGCGGTCATTTCGGGCGAGTTTTCGGGCTGGAACCTGGGACTCGCGGCTGGCGGATTTTGGGGACTGGCGATCGCCACTGTGTTGATGGCGACCATGTATGTCTGTATGGTGTTTAGCATTGCCGAACTGTCTTCTGCCCTACCGCATGCGGGTGGCTCCTATTCCTTTACCCGCAATGCGTTTGGCCCGCTGGGTGGTTTTCTCAATGGCATTACCGATGCTTGCGAGTTTGTCTTAACGCCTGCGGTCATCGTGTTCTTCATTGGTGGTTACTTAAATACATTAGAACCCCTCAAGAATGTGCCCGTCCCAGTCTGGTGGGTGTTGTTCTACATTGTGTTTGTAGTGATTAATATTATCGGGGTAGAAATCACACTCAAGTTGGGATTGTTTATTACCCTGATGGCTGCGAGTGTGCTGGTAATTTTTTATGTGGGTGCCATTCCCAAGTTT
This sequence comes from Cyanobacteriota bacterium, assembly GCA_027482985.1. GTDB lineage: Bacteria > Cyanobacteriota > Cyanobacteriia > Leptolyngbyales > Leptolyngbyaceae > JSC-12. The sequence goes on along the minus strand of JAIXVO010000238.1, from coordinate 2,560 downwards.
GATCCTGCCCTCCTCACCAATATTCCGCCTGATCCTGGGCAGACTGCAACTTTACCCAAGGGGACACTCGGCATCTTTGCCGCCCTGCCTTACGCAATCTGGTTCTTTTTAGGGATTGAACAACTGCCGCTGGCTGCCGAAGAAGCGCATGATTCCGGGCGGGATGTGCCCAAAGCTTTGACTTGGGGGATTTTCACCCTGCTGGTTCTGGCGGTGCTGGTGTTGATTCTCAATTCGGGTGTGTATCCCGGTGCCGAAGGAATTGGTAAATCAGCTGCCCCCTTAGCCGATGGCTTTAAGGCGGTGTTTGGCGAAGGCATCTTTACCAGCGTTTTGACTATCGTGGCTTTGAGCGGGTTGATTGCCAGTTTTCACACCATCATCTACGGCTACGGTCGGGTGTTGTTTTCCCTCTCCCGCGCGGGTTACATTCCCCGCTGGATGTCCCTCACCAGCAAATACCACACCCCTGCCCTCGCCCTGATTGCGGGTGGGGTCATCGGTTTGGGCTGCGCGGCGATGATCCAATTTGCCGGGAAAGAAGTGGGTGCCGCCTTGCTGAATATGGCGGTCTTTGCAGCGGTCATTTCCTACTTCTTAAACATGATCAGTTACATTCAATTGCGGCTGAAACGTCCCGATTTGCCGCGTCCTTACAAAAGTCCGTTGGGAATTCCCGGCGCGATCGTGGGAGCCGCCCTGGCTTTAGTCGCCTTATTTGCCTGTTTCTCCGATCCGGCGTTTCGTCCGGGCGTGTGGGGCGTGGCGATTTTTGTTGGGGCGATGACGGTTTATTTCTTGCTCTATTCCAGCAAAAAGTTAGTGTCTCGTGCCCCGGAAGAAGAAAATGCTTTACTGGCGCAAGCCATGCGGGAAATTGAACAACCCGATACGTTGGCAAAGTAGGGCGTTAGAACTTGTGCATTTGCCTCACTGCAACGCCTGTGGCTGAGGCTTCACTTTGAGAGAGCATCCGATGGAGAATTTATGGATTGGTGGCGATCGCGTTGCCCCAGCATCAGGTCAGTACACGGCGTTGATTGATCCGGCGACGGGGCAAGAGTGGGCGAGGGTGGCGGCTGGCAATGCTGCTGACATTGATCAAGCCGTGCAGGTGGCGCATCAGGTGAAAGCCGATTGGCGACGGGTGAATAGTCGCGATCGCACCCAAATGTTGAATCGTTTAGCACTCCTGATTCGCGACCATCTGGACTCACTCGCGACTTTAGAAAGTCGGAACACAGGTAAACCAATTCGAGAAGCGCGGGAGGAAGTGAATTTAGCTGCCGATTGCTTTGAGTATTATGCGGGAGCGATTAACAAAGTCGGGGGGCAAACGATTCCCGTGGCGGCAGCGGGCACCAGTTTCACCTGGCGGGAACCGGTGGGCGTGTGTGGGCTGATTGCACCCTGGAATTTTCCGATCGCAATTACGGCCTGGAAAGTTGCGCCCGCTCTGGCGATGGGTAATACGGTAGTGCTCAAACCGGCTTCACAAACGCCGCTGACGGCTTTGCGACTGGCAGAACTGGCGATCGCGGCAGGGATTCCTGCCGGGGTGTTGAATGTCGTGCCGGGTTCTGGCAGTGAAGCGGGAGAAGCGCTCGTGAAACATCCGCTGGTGCGGAAAGTGTCGTTCACGGGTTCCACGACGATTGGCACCCATGTCATGCAGTTGGCGGCGGAAGATATTAAGCGGGTCACGTTGGAGTTGGGCGGCAAATCGGCCAATCTGATTTTTGCCGATGCGGATTTGGATAAAGCTGTTCTAAAGGCGATGTGGAGCGTCTTAGGGAATGCGGGGCAGGATTGCTGTGCCCGATCGCGCGTCCTGGTGGAGCGACCCATTTATGCCGAATTTGTGGAACGGCTGACAGCGGCATTTCAAACCCTGAAGATTGGTCAACCGTTAGATGAAGCGACCGAAATTGGCTGTTTGATCTCGGCGCAACATCGCGATCGCGTGGCGGAGTATATTCAACTGGGGCAGACCGAAGGGGCAACGTTAGTTTGGGGGGGCGGTCGTCCGGTGTCGGATGAACTCGCAACCGGGGCGTATTTAGTGCCTGCCATCTTTGCGGATGTCCACCCAGAAATGCGAATTGCCCAGGCAGAGATTTTTGGCCCGGTGGTATGTGTGCTGCCCTTTGAGACGGAAGCAGCGGCGATCGCGATCGCGAATAACAGTGTATATGGTCTATCGGGGTCGATCTGGACGCAGGATATTAGTCGGGCGTTGCGGGTGGCGAGGGCGATCGAAACCGGGGTGCTGTCCATTAACACGGGGCATAGCGTCCATTTAGAAGCGCCATTTGGCGGGGTAAAGCGGAGTGGGTTAGGGCGAGAGTTGGGGCTGGCAGTACTGGAGCATTACAGCGAACTCAAAAGTGTATTCATTGCAGAGTAGTTGCAGACTAAGTTATGACTCAATCAATGCGAGGTCGGCTCACGGTTGCAGACTTAAAGCAGCAGGTGGCTGACGAACAAATTGAAACGGTATTAACCGTCTTTCCAGACCTGTATGGTCGCCTGATTGGGAAGCGAATTATGGGCGAATACT
>JAIXVO010000369.1 GCA_027482985.1 Cyanobacteriota bacterium | reverse complement strand
TCCAGTGAAGAACGCTATACGCTGGCGACCCGCGCGGCCAAAGTAGGCGTATGGGAATGGCATCTCCAAACCAACGACTTTTACCTGGATCCCAACATCAAAGCGCTGTTGGGCTATACTGATGCCGAAATTCCGAACGATCTCGAACAGTGGGTGAACTATATCCATCCCAGCGATCGCACAGCAGTCATGGCGGCCGCTCAGGACTATCTGGAGGGAAAAACAGCAGAGTATGTGTTTGAACATCGGATGCGGCATAAACACGGTGCGATCGTCTGGATTTTAGTGCGTGGCAAACTGCTCTATGATGCCCACGGCAACCCCGAACGACTGATTGGTACCGATACCGATATCACTGACTTAAAACAAACAGAACTCTCACTCCAACGCACGAATCAACTCTTATCTGCCATCAGTGAAGCCCAAACTCGATTTATTACCGAAGCTAATTCCAGCATCTTATTTGAAAATCTCTTAGAAACCTTATTACAACTCACAGATAGTGAATATGGATTCATTGGAGAAATAAGATATACGGCAGATGGCACACCCTACGTCGAAGATGCCTACATGAAGTTGCGGGGTCAAGCTTATTTAAAGACTAAAGCCATGATTGATGGCGCTGGGTACCCGGAAACAGACTTTCAGGAGGAGTTCGCAACGCACTCACCCAGTCTGCCTTTCCACACGCTCCAGACCCTGTTTGGACAAGTGCTGGTGACTGGTCAACCCGTGATCGCGAATCGTCCCAGTCCTGACCCTGCCGATAACCCATGGGGGCACCCGCCCCTCAACACTTTTTTGGGTGTGCCTTTTTACCGAGGCGGACAATTAGTGGGCATGGTGGGCATTGCCAATCGGCTCCATGGCTACAGTGCGGCCATGATCGCAGAATTAGAACCCTTTCTGACGACTTGCGCCAGTACGATCGAAGCTTATCGCAGCGAGACTTTACGCAAACAAGCAGAACTGGCGCTCCAAGAAAGTGAAGAACGCTATCGGTTGCTGACAGAAATCAGCCCAGTGGGTATTTTCCGCAGCGATTTAGCGGGTCAGTGCATTTACGCTAATCCGAAAAATTTAGAAATTACTGGGCGATCGCTGGAACAGACGCTAGGCAGTGGCTGGAGTGAGTATTTGCATCCCCACGATCGCCGCCGGCTCTACCGGATTTGGACTGATTTTGTGCAGCACATTCAACAGGGTGAAACCGCTACCTACGAAGTTGAACAACGATTTCTCTATCCCGATGGAACGACCAAATGGATGTTGGCACAAGCGGTGCCAGAACGCAACGCGAGTGGGGAATTAGTTGGCTTCATCGGCTCGGTGATTGATATTACCGACCGCAAGCTGTCCGAGTTAGCCTTGCAGCAAGCCATGGATGCCCTGCAAGCCAGTGAACTCAAATTACGGCAAATCACCAACGCCGTTCCAGGCGCGGTTTACCAATACCAACTCTTCCCCAGCGGCGACCACTGCTTTCCGTTTATGAGTGCTGGATTGTTGGATCTCTATGGCGTTACAGCCGAAGCTGCCTGTGCGAATGCCCAAGTGATGTGGGATGTTCTGCGGCCAGAACAAATCGATGACTTGGCAGCGTCGATCCAGCACTCAGCCACCACCCTAGAACCCTGGAATTATGAATATCCGATTCAGGTCGGTGGGCAACAGCGCTGGATCAATGGTCGCGCCCTGCCAGTCCCACAAGCCGATGGCAGCATTCTCTGGAATGGGGTTTTGACTGATATTAGCGGTCTTAAGCAGACAGAACGAGCGCTCCAGCAGCTGAACGAAGAGCTAGAACACCGAGTTGAAGAGCGCACCGAAACGCTCCGCCAAAGTGAATTACTCTATCGAGCGATCGTCGAAGACCAGACGGAATTGATTTGCCGCTTTCTACCCGATGGCACCCTCACCTTTGTCAACACTACCTATTGCCGTTACTTTAACCAGTCCCCGTCAGAGTTGCTGGGTCATAGTTTCTTGGCTCTCATGCCACCGAAAGATCAGGAATACTGCCAGCAAAAGTACACGCAGCTGACGATCGCACAGCCCACCATCACCTATGAACATCAAGTGATGGTGGCTGATGGGAGTATCCGCTGGCAGCAATGGACGGATCGAGCCATTTTTGATCACGAGCAACAGTTGATCGAATACCAGTCTGTGGGGCGCGATATCACCGATCGCAAGCTGGCAGAGGCGGCACTCCAGCGATCAGAACGAGATTTACGCACGATCTTTAACAATGTCTATGATGCCATCTTCATTCATGACCTGGATGGACGGGTGTTGGATGTCAACGATCGCGCCCTGGAGTTATACGGGGTCAACCGGGAAACCCTCATGGTGGCCAGTCTTCCCGATGCCGCGACCGCCGAGATGCCGGGAGATAATCTGGCTAGCCTCTTACAACAAGTCAAAGTTCAGGATGTGGTGCGGTTTGAGTGGCAAGATCGGCGTTTAGATGATAACACCACGTTTGATGCCGAAGTCTCGCTGCGGCAAGTCTTGCTCGGTAACCGTCCGGTGATTATTGCGGGCATCCGCGACATTAGCGCTCGCAAACAAGCCGAAGTCGCACTCCACACCGAACGATTACGCCTGCAAGTGGCGCTTGATGCCGCCCAAATGGGCACCTGGAGTTGCCACCTGCAATCCGGCAGACTCTACTGGTCCGATCCCGCTCAACTGATTTTTGGCTTTGAACCTGGTACCTTCCCCGGCGATCGCGACACGTTTTTGGCGATAGTGCATCCCGACGATCGGGAGCGGGTGATGCAGGCGATCACCCACACCTTTGCCACGGGCGATCCCTACCAGATCGAATACCGGATCTTCCGGCAGGATGGAGAGCTGCGCTGGGTGGCGGTCTGGGGCATCATTGCCGAGGATGTGCCCCTACCCGAACGAGAAATGATTGGTGTGGTGGCCGACATTAGCGATCGCAAACACACCGAATTCGCCCTGCAAGAAAGCGAAGAACGCTTCCGGCAACTGGCTGAAACCGTTGATGCCGTCTTCTGGCTTACCGATCTAACGCCCCAAATTCTCTATGTCAGTCCAGCGTTTGAGCGGGTCTGGGGACGCACTGTCGCAGAAGTCTTCAGCTCTCATGCGAACTTCATGAGCACCATTCACCCCGATGATGTCGAGACCACCACGCAGCAAATGGCGCAGCGCTTCTCTGGCGAGGTCGATCAGGAATATCGGATTCTCCGTCCCGATGGCGAACTCCGCTGGATTCGCGATCGCGCCTTCCCGATTTATAACGCGGTGGGGGAAGTCTATCGGGTGGCAGGGGTAGCCGAAGACATTACTGACCGCAAGCTCGCAGAACAGAGCCTGCGCGAAAGTGAAGAACGGTTCCGCACCTTGTTTGAAGCCACCCCCAATCCCATCCAGGGATACGATAAAAATCGCCGCGTGATTTTCTGGAATCAGGCTAGTGAAAAACTGTATGGATACACTGCCGCCGAAGCCATGGGGCAACGGGTGGAAGCCTTGCTCATTCCGGCGGTCATGCAGGCTCATGTTTTACCCATTGTGGATGGCTGGATTGCTGGACATGGCGACCCTTTACCCGATGGCGAACTGCAACTCTGCAATCGGGCTGGCCAACTGGTCGAGGTTTACTCCAGCCATGTGATGTTAACCAGTCTCAATGGCGATCGCGAAATGTATTGCATTGATGTCGATCTGAGCGATCGCAAACGGGCTGAAGCTCAACTTCGCGAACAAGAACAATTCCTCCGGAGCATCTACGAAGGGGTCAACCAACCCATTTTTGTCGTCGATGTCTTACCCGATGCCAGCATTCAGGTATTGGGCTGGAATCCGGTCGCCGCCCGATTAGCGGGTAAAACCAGCGAAGAAGTAGCAGGCAAACGATTAGACGAAATTTTCTCCGCCTCGGAAGCCGCCGACATTCTCGCACGCTATCGGGAGTGCATTCGCCTGCGGCAACCCGTCACCTTTGAAGAATGTTTGAACTTACCCGACGGTACCCGCTGGACTATCAGCACCTATAACCCCTTGATTAATGCGGCTGGCGAGGTTTACCGAGTCGTGGGCACCGTTTACGACATCACCGATCGCAAATTAGCCGAACTCGAACTGCAAAAACTGGCAGCGATCGTCGAAAACAGC
>JAIXVO010000207.1 GCA_027482985.1 Cyanobacteriota bacterium | reverse complement strand
TGCGGTGAGCAAGGTTGGATTGTTCTCTTTACTTCACGTAGATACGCATCATGGTTTGGTTCATCAAGCCCCGATTTCGGAAGCAAATTGCCCGCATTGAAATTAATGGGGCGATCGCGAGTGGCACTCGCAAACGGGTTTTAGAAGCCCTGAAAACAGTCGAAGAACGAAAATTCCCGGCCCTGCTCTTACGCATCGATAGTCCGGGGGGGACGGTGGGCGATTCGCAGGAAATTTATCAAGCCCTCAAAAAGCTGCAAGAGAAGACCAAAATTGTCGCCAGCTTCGGTAATATCTCGGCCTCTGGTGGCGTTTACATCGGCATGGGTGCCCAACACATCATGGCCAACCCCGGCACGATTACAGGCAGCATCGGGGTGATTTTGCGCGGTAATAATCTGGAGCGACTCCTGGATCGCGTCGGCGTGTCGTTCAAGACGATCAAATCTGGCCCCTACAAAGATATTTTGGCCTTCGATCGCGAAATGACTGACTCCGAACGCCACATTCTGCAAGAACTGATCGACATTAGCTATCAGCAATTTGTGCAAACCGTCGCCGAAGCCCGCAACCTGGCCGTCGATACCGTCCGCACCTTTGCCGATGGCCGCATCTTCACGGGCCAACAAGCCGTAGCCTTGGGCGTGGTCGATCGCCTGGGCACCGAAGAAGATGCCCGCCGCTGGGCCGCCGAACTCGCCGGACTCGACCCCGAAAAGACGCGCACCTTCACCCTGGAAGAAAAGAAACCCCTGCTTAACCGCATCCTTTCCCGCGAAACCCTCTCTCCCCCCGCCAGTGCCCTCCAGCAACTTTCCACCTGGCCTGCCCTCGCCGCCACCACCCAATGGCTCGACTTTGAACTCGAAACCAACGGCCTCCCCCTCTGGCTGTATCGACCGTAGGGAAGGCAGAGGGCAGAGGGCAGAGGGCAGAGGGAACAGCCCTTTTTACCGTTGGGGTATCCATTTTTGACCCGGCCTTCTCTCTTCTGACTCCTGACTATGTTCGGCTGAGCGCTCACGTCGAAGCTTGGATCCTAACTTCTGCCGACTGCCGACTGCCCTCTGCCCTTTAAACTTTAGGTAACGCTTTCGATCAGCAGGCTGACGTTTTAAGGGTTATCCGTCATTATCGAGGAAGCAATTAAGTCGTCTCGGTGCGGCGTTATTGGTTGGATTACAAATCACATTTATGGTTAAGCGAGTGGAGGATACAAGCGTGGGCTGGCGCGTTCGAGCAATTCGTGGAGCAACAACGGTTTCAGAGAACTCAGTTGCTGCCATTCGAGAGGCAGTACATGAGCTGCTAGATGAATTAGAGCTGCATAATCAGCTTGATATGGACGAGATCGTCAGCATCACGTTTTCGGTCACGAAGGATTTGGATGCGATTTTCCCCGCCGCGATCGCCCGTGAACGTCCCCATTGGGCGAATGTGCCGCTGTTAGATGTGCAGCAAATGCACGTGGCTGGCAGTTTGGAGCGGTGTATTCGGTTTCTGATTCACTTCAATACGCCCAATCCGGAGATTGAGATTTACCATCCCTATCTGCGGCAAGCCCGTAACCTGCGACCCGATTGGACTTTAGCGCAAGCTGCCCTAACTTCCCACTAACTCCCCCACTTTCCACAAGCAACTCATCCATTCAGGCACTAGACTGGTATAACGACTGGATATTTGAACTTTTACAAATACCGATCCGCCCGGATCACGTTGTACTGTCTGCGAATGCCCTCACCTGGAATTCCCTATCTCAGCCTCGCTGTTACTCCGCTACAAGCGGCTGGAACTGCCCATTTTGCCATTCATGTCACCCAGGCTCCCTATCCAGGGGGTCTGGTTTTGCGCGATTGTATCTGGACGAATAATCTCAGTCAGCTCTGGCAAGACTGGCAGGAAATGTTCTCCAGTCGCCGGATGCCACCCTACCCGACAGCACCCGCGATCGCGCCCGAATTTATTGCTGATGCCAGTCAACCCGGCAGTATTTCCAGCCGCTTGATGCAAACGTTGGGGGTGCACCTCTGGCAGTGGTTGTTTGAAGGGTCGGTGATGGCGAGCTTCAGCCACAGTCAGGGCATCGCGGCGGGGCAAAATAAACCGCTGCGCTTGCGGCTCGAAATTCGGGAACCCAACCTCATCGCCTTACCGTGGGAAATCATGCAGGATGGCCCCGGTCGGCAGGCCATTTCCCTCAGTCAGCAGCTCCTCTTCAGCCGCACGACGAGTGATGTCAACCCACTGCCCACCCTGCGATCGGATTACACGCTGCGAATTTTACTCGTGTTAGGGCAGGCGACTGATCCCGCGAGTGGAATTGGTCTCGCCAACGACACTTTACAAACGCTGAAACTGGAGCATGAAGCCGAAACGCTGGCGCAGGTGCTCAAGACTTCGGGGAATTCGGGGATTGGCGCGGCGAAAGGAATTGCCTGTCAGGTCGATCAACTGGTGCAACCAACGCCGATGGAACTGATTCAGGCGTTGGAAAAACGGGTGTATAACGTCTTGTTTTATGCCGGACATGGGATGCCGGGACCCGATGGGGGGCTGATTTTTCTGCGACCGGATATGTCGCTGAATGGGACGGAGTTAGCGCAGGTGTTAACTCGTTGCCAGGTGAAGTTGGCCGTGTTCAACGCCTGCTGGGGAGCGCAGCCGGATCATCTGGAAGATGCCAGTGGGCTGAAGGGTGTGCCGGGTGTGAAATGGGCGCAACCGATGCCGCGCAGCAGTTTAGCCGAAGTGCTGGTTCATCATGGGGTGCCTGCGGTCTTGGCGATGCGCGACCCGATCGCCGATCAGGAAGCAATCAGCTTTATTCATGTGTTTGCCCAATCGATCGCCCAGCGGATGCCAATTGATCAGGCGGTTGCCGTTGCCCGCCAAAATCTGTTGACCCTCTATCGCTTCAATCAACAAACCTGGACACTACCCGTCCTCTATATGCACCCGGAATTTGATGGGGAGTTATTAAAACCGTTAGAAACCAGCGAAACGGGCTTTGGCTCGCCGGAACCCCTGACCCATGTGGCCTGTTTGCGATCGCTCAACGATGGGCGCGTATGGCAGGTGCGGGGCGGCTTGATGAAAATTGGTCGCAGTACGGAAAATGATCTGGTGCTGAAGGAGAACGAGGCCGGAGTATCCCGCGAACATGCCATGATTTTGTGTCGTGATGGGCAGGACGGCGCGGATGTCAGTTATTATCTGGAAGATTTTTCGCGCTTTGGCACCTGGATGTTTCAACCTGCGGGCTGGCAGAAAGTCCACCACCAGGAAGTGATTCTGAAGCCGAAAACGCAGCTCAAGTTTGGCAGTTTGCAAAATGAGGCGATGGAGTTCATTGTCTTTAGTCCAGGGGAACTTCCCCCACCTGGATGACCGAGTTCGGTCGGGGGTTTACGCCAGTTGGCGGAGATGCGATCGCAAAGTTGATCCAGTTCCGAAATTGGTTAAACCGACTCTGTAGATAGGTTCAACAGCGACATTGATTAGTGCATGCAGGAGTTCAAATCATGGAAGACCAAATCTGTACGGGTGACATCGGGAATCTGGAAGCAATGGTAGATCGCGCTTTTTGGGAAGCATTGGTAGACGCAGAAGGGGTGAGCCATACTTGGCAACCGGGGACTGAACCCGTGGAATCAGGGTTTACGGTGGCAGAACAGCCCACTGCGCGGATTGCATACCCCTGGAATCCCACGGCACCAGAAGCAGAAGCGTTCTTCTCGAACCCTGCCATCCCCTCGATTTTTGCAGGCATTGAGGATGCCGAAATCGACTACCGTTCTCAAACCTTCTTCAACCAGCTCCAACACGTGTGGACTCCGTTTAGCGTCGAAGCGATGTTGCTGGAACGGTTCGCGACCCGGATGCCGCAAGTTTGGTTGACGGCGATCGCCCAACAAGCGCAAACCGTCGTCACCCAAACGCAACAAACCGTTGCCGATGTTTCCACCAAGCTGGCGGATCAATTGGTGCAATGTGTGCGGGAACTGGTGCCCGGTTTAGCCGAAGACGACTTTTATGTCCTCGCCCGTCCCTTAGCCGTCCAAATGCGGGATGGCAGCTCGACGAATGTGGTGGATGACCAAATTGCCCAGGTGCCGCAACTGGACTGGGAACAATTGTCTGAGTTGCAACAGGCACGGTTAGGACTGGCGATCGCCCGTTACGCGATCGACGAGTTGCAAGCAACCGAAGCCGCTTAGGAAATTGAACTAGTGGACTAGGGCGGGATTGGTTCTACCATTTTTCGTGCTGGCTTATAACCTGGGCGGGCAAGATGCGCCCCACGGTAGGCAAATTTATGCCGTGGTTCACTAACAACAGATTTGTAGGGGCAGGTTTCGCCACAGAATCATTTGCTGCCAGACGATTTACGGCAAAACCTGCCCTGCCGCGAGGTAAATTTATTCTCGCCCAAGATTTTTAAGGGAGTTCGCTGTCCACCTCTAATTGCGGCTGGGTGGGGTTGGGGCGAAGATTTGCCGCTTGCAAGACCGCGATCGCGTCTCCCATTTCCACCTGGTTAAACTCCTGATAAAACCGACTGACACTCATAAAGGGACTAGGTGTCGCCAACACGATCACCCGATCCGCCCACTTTTGTAAACGCGGCATAATTTCGGGTGGGGCAACGGGCACACAGAGCCAAATTTGCGCCGGATGTTGGGCACGGAGCGACTGAATTGCCACGGCCATCGTCATTCCGGTCGCCACCCCATCATCTACCACCAAGGCGATCGCGCCCGTCGGACTGACTCCTGGGCGACTGGGGATAAAGGCTTGATCTTGCTGTAATGCTCGTGCTCGTGCTGCCTGGAGAGCCGTTTGATCTGGTAAGACAGCAGGGGGGAACGATCGCGATCGCGGCAACCAGAGCGTCTGCCCATCGGCAGTCACAGCCCCAATCGCTAATTCTGGATTGTCGGGACGGGTAATTTTCTTCGCCACAATCACATCTAAGGGACAGTGCAGACTGTGGGCGATCGGGGCAGCCACGGCTAATCCACCACGCGGCAAGGCATACACGACCACGGGTGTCCCGGTCGGTGATTGCGCGGCAAAGGCTTGCAACACGGCTGCTGCTAATTGGACTCCAGCGGCCTCGCGATCGCGAAACCAGACGGGTGAATTCGGTTGTTGGGTGAGTGTCCCGGATGCCATCGTCACCTCCCCCCAATCAGTATGGCTTCCCCTTCATGATGCCTAAAAATCCTCATTGTGGTGGCGGGGAGGCAAGTTTTGACGGGAAATGGCACCGTTGCCTGGAAAATCTCACCGGATGAACTGGCAAAATTTGTCAAACTGGCTTAACCTAACCCAGAGATAGACTCAATTTGTTCTAACACTTCCGCCATCTGCCCTTCCTATGTCTGCCGAAAACCAGATTGATCTGTTTAATTTAGAACCCACTGGCAACACTGCCGCCGCCAGTCCCCCGCCCCCCAGCAATTTCGACCCAGATTTGATTCCCACCAGCGCCACGGTGCCGATTCCGACGGGGATTTACACCTCAATGGAGGCGATGAAGGGGCACTGTAACCAGTGTCAGCGGTGTGACCTGGGGCAAAACCGAACCCATGCTGTGGTGGGCGAAGGCAATTTGCAGGCGGCGATCATGGTAGTGGGGGAAGGCCCGGGACAAACTGAGGATGAGACGGGCCGACCGTTTGTGGGGCGATCGGGCGAACTTTTAGACAAAATCCTGGCCGCTGTGAACCTGACGCGCGAACAGGATGTGTTCATTTGTAATATCGTCAAATGCCGCCCGCCGCAGAACCGGGAACCGACGCAGCCCGAAGCCGATGCCTGCAAAGGGTATTTGCTGGAGCAAATTCGGATGGTGAATCCACGCATTATTTTGCTGACGGGCAAAACAGCGTTGCGGAACTTGCTGGGGATTAAAGAGGGCATTACGAAAGTCCGAGGTCAGTGGATTGAGCAGGGCGATCGCCTGTATATGCCGATTTTTCATCCTGCCTATCTGTTGCGGAACCCCTCGAAGGCGGTCGGTAGTCCCAAATGGTTAATGTGGCAGGACATTCAAGCGGTGCGCACGAAGTTGGATGAACTGCGAGCCAACACCTCGATCTAAAGCGCCCGTTAACCCCGGTAATTTACTCTAGAAGAGTGCAACCACTGGTGTTAACGATGACTCCCCCCGCCTATCAAGCCATTTTGTATGCCCAGCATGGATGGGCCGACGACCATACGACGATCGCGACTCTCGCCGCCGCCCTGTCCACACCCGGAATGCTGGTGATCACGCCCAATTTAGGGATGTTGAAAACCTGGCTGCGCATCGAGCCATTAGTGGAGGCGTTGGAAGCCTCGGTCAGTACGACGATCGCCCAGTATCCCAACGTGCCGCTGCGGGCGATCGGGCATTCCATGGGGGGGCTGATTTGGATTGAAGTCCTGAGTCGGCATCCGGAGTGGTGGTCGCGGCTGCATTCGCTTGTCCTCGTGGGTTCTCCCGTCGGCGGAGCCGATTTAGCCAGAGCCTTCGACCCGTTGCGAGTGGGGATTGGCATTGCCCGCGATCTGGGCGTGAATCGGCGACCCTTGGCGGAAGCGATCGCGGCTCAAATTCCAACTTTGGTGATTGCGGGTGATATTGACAACGGCAGCGATGGCACCGTGACGGTGCAATGTACGAAAGTCTTTGGGGCGGAATTCGTGCGGTTGGCAAATGTGGATCATGTGGCCTTGAAAAACCATGCCGCAGTAGCGATCGCGATCGAGCGATTTTGGCGTGTGATTGACACGGAAGGTTGCCCGTTAACGCTCAAAATTTCCGACTTTGAATATGGTTTGATTCAGCGCTTGCAGGCGATCGAGGGGATTACGGATGGGCATGAGCGGGATTTTCCCAAAGCCCAAATCGAGATCAGCTACGCCAACGGGGTCACAGTCCGCACCTGGAAAAATTTCATGGGCATTGATCACGTCTTTGTCGCCAGTGCCGCCGGGGACTGCCTCTACAGCGGGTTCGTCGGCTGGCTCCATGCTGCCGAATTGCAACAAAGCCTGGCGAATTTGAAGCTAGAAGCAGAAGCGATCGTGAGCTAACGGCACAATCTCCGCCATGCGTTTCACCTTCAGCTCAACTCCAGAGACGCTTTCAACAACGTCACCACCAGAGCATGGTTGCGCAGTCCCAGCGTTGCCCTTTGGAGGGGGCTCGGGGGACGCAACCGTCCCCCGATTCGGGCAGGGCTGATTCATTTTGAGAGAGAAATAATAAGCTGAAAGGTTGTGACTG